>JBBRJN010000375.1:0-3614 GCA_038219365.1 Kiritimatiellia bacterium
GCATAATTCAGCACGCGCCGCACCGCCGTATCGGCCCGGCCCATGATCCGCTCCATCCCATATACCGCGCCGAGGAAGTGGCTCTTGTTGATCCCGTCTGCGCCGCCCGTGCCAACGAAGATGTTCTTGTTGTAGTTGGCCATGCCGATCACTTCGTGCGGCACCACCTGGCCGATTGAGAGGATCAGGTCGAACCCGCCTTCGACGAGCAGCTTGTTCACCTGCACCGGCCAGTCGAAATCCAGCTTGCCTTCGGTAACTTCGCTCACGTAGGCCGGTGGCACAGTGCCCAGCGTCACCACGTCGTTACGCCAGTCGTGCGACTTGAAAAGCGAAAGCGGCATTTCGCCGAACATCTCGTGGATCTGGACCGGCGTCATGGGCGAATGCGTGCCCAGCGCGGGCAGAACCGCCGCCAGCCTCTCCCCGTAATACTCCCACGCAAACTGCGTGAGGATACCGGCCTGAGAGTGGAATCGGGTGAAGTCCGGCGGCAGCACCAACACCTTCTTGCGCGGCCCGAGTTTATCCAGCGCCGCGAAAAGCCCCTGCCTCATTTGCGCACGGTCAATCACATCATTCACCGTGCCGCGTCCGTAGTACAACATGAAAAACCTTTCCTTTAAAAACGTATGAGATTTTCTCATAATGGCACCGTCAAATCAAGCTTCCAGAGCGAACACGCCGCCGATGTCTTCAAAGGAAACGTGCTGCAAAACGTGGATGTGCATGTCGTCTCCTCTTGAGGTTAAAAGAAGGAGCAAAACTGTACGGCGCTTAGGGTCGGGAGTCAAACACAACATGGGGGAGCTTTTAGGTCCGCCGTCGGACGTGTGTCGATTACGCTTGATGAACATAACGGGCGCGATTATTCTGGAGGCGTAAAAGGAAAGCCGAAAATGTACGAACAAACTCAATTTGTAGCGGGGTGGGGAACGCTCAGCTTGATCAATGCGGGGCTTGCTCAGAGTAAAGGCCGGAGCGGCCTGCTGTGGTGGATCCTGTCCCTTTTCCTCGGCCCCATCGCCACCTTCCTGATCGTGGTCTTAGCACGGGTGTAGGGGCTGCTACGACGGGGTCAGGTCTCAAGTGACGCTGTGGCAGCAGGGGCCGGCGGACGGCTCGGGGATCCGTCCCTTGCTACCGGACGCGGCCACATACGCCGGAATTTCAACACCCCCGTCCCTTTTCTCTGCGCCTTTGCGTCTCTGCGTTATAATTCTCTCGACGCTCGACACTCGCGCGTTGTTTTTGGTTTGCGCGTTCATCAGTTGCGGTGGATGCTCTGGGTGCGATAGAATGTCGTCATGAAACGGACATGTTTGATTCTCGCGGGGGTGTGCGCAACGGCCCTGACGGTGTCGGCGCAACTGGGGACAGAGCTGATCGCCAATGGCGATATGGTGAAACTCGACGACAAGGGCTGGGTGATCGGCTGGCCGCGCGGCCAGCGTGCGCACATCGAGAAAGACGCGGCAGGCAGTCGGCTCGTGCTCGAGGGCGCGGGCTCCGGCGTGAATTTCAAGATCCCGCTGAAGCCGGAGTACGGGCAGCTCAAACTTTCGATGAAGATGAAGGTGACCGACGTCGCGCTCGGTCAGGAGGGGCACCAGACCGGACGGCTTACCATGTCGTTCCATGATGCGGCTGGAACGCGCGTCGGCGAGTGGCCCAATGTTTTCGGAATGATCGGCACCACGGAGTGGGCCGACTGTGAGCGCGTGTATCCGATTCCGACGAATGCGGTCGCGCTGCACCTGAGCCCGTGCAATCTGGGGACTTCGGGGAGGGTCGAGTTCCGCGACCTTTCGCTGACTGTCTGCCGCGTCCGCGCGTTGGTTAAGGCCGATGCGCCCCTGCCGCCCGGCGCGGAGAAAGAGCCGTGGAGTTTGAGTGACGCTTGGCGGCAGACCACGCCGACGCGTGAGAAGATCTGCCTGAATGGCCTGTGGGGATTCCGCCCCGTGACGCAGACCGGGCAGACGGAAAGAGACACGGGCGAGACGCCCGTGCTCCAAAAAGTGCCTGCGGTGGGCGACTGCTGGGGCTGGTTTAAGATCCCCGGCATCTGGCCGAGCGGCTCGTGGGAATTTACCGACGGTGCGCAGCAAGTATGGCTCGCGCCGTGGCTGGAGGAGCGGGAGGGCGGGGTCACTGTGTTCGAGCAGGCGTGGTACAAGCGCCGTTTCGTCGTGCCAAAAACGTGGGACGGGCGGCGGGTCGCGCTCGACTTCACGATGCTGCAAACACATGTGCAGGCTTACGTTGACGGCGCGGCGTGCGGCGAGCTGTGGTATCCCGGCGGCGAGTTGGACCTGACCGGCAAGCTCAAGCCGGGCGTGGAGCAGGAGCTGGCGCTGCTGGTGACCGCACGTCCGCTGACCGCCGAGCGCAACGCCTTTATGGCACCGGACCGGATCATTACTGACAAGGCCAGCGTGAAGCTCAAAGGCATCACGGGCGACCTTTTCCTGTGCGCCGTGCCCGCGAAAGAACGACTGGAGGACGCGCAAGTCATCACCTCGGTCCGTGACAAGTCAATCACTTTCGCGGTCGAGAGTGCGGGACTGGGCAAGGGGCCGTACCGCCTGCGGGCGGAGGTGACGGGGTGTGGCGAGGCGAAGCGCGTGTTCGCGTCCGAGGCGCTGACGCCGGATGCGGCGGGTACGTTGCGCTTCTCCGCGCCGTGGGCGGGCGCGAAGCAATGGGACACCGACACGCCGCAGAACCGCTACGCGGCGGGCCTGACGCTGACAACGGACGCGGGCGAAGTGCTCGACGTCCTGACTCCCGTGGCGTTCGGGTTCCGCGAGATCCGCATCGCTGGCCGCGATTTTCTGTTGAATGGCACGCCCGTGCATTTGCGAGCGCTCTACAACAGCTCGGCAAACGGCAGCGCGGATAAGGCCTCCGTGGCTGCGGCGCGCGAGCTGTGCCGCCGCATGGCCGAGTATGGCTTCAACGCCCTGATCGGCGGCAACTACGACTTCACGCCGGGTGCGGTGGGTTACCTGGACGGGCTGCTGGAGGCCTGCGATGAGACCGGCATGCTGATGGCCTTTTCGCTGCCGCATGTGAAAGACTTCGGCAATAAGCTGCAGGACCCGGAGATGGCGGAGCGCTACCGCGTGCAGACCGCGTGGCTGATCCGCCGGGCGCGCAACCATCCTTCGGTGATCTTCTACGCGATGAACCACAACAGCACCGGGTATTACGGCGACCAGAACCCGATGAAGATCGACGGCGTGTATGAGATTCCGGAGGTCGAGAAGTCCAAGAACGCCTGGTGGGAGCGCAACCGCAAGCAGGCGCGCATCACCGAGGCCATCGCCAAGGCGATCGACCCCACGCGGCCGGTGTACCATCACCAGTCCGGCAATCTGGGCGACATGCACACGGTCAACTGCTATCTCAACTGGGCACCGATCCAGGAGCGCAGCGACTGGACCGGGCACTGGGCCACGCAGGGTGTCAAGCCGCTCTTCTTCGTGGAGTGGGGGCTGCCGCACATTTCAAGCTGGTCGAGCTACCGCGGGCCGCAGTTCATCTGGCGATGCGAGGCGTACCAGAGTCTGTGGGCGGCGGAGTACGCGGCTCAGTTCTGGGGCGACGCC
>JBBRJN010000376.1:0-3582 GCA_038219365.1 Kiritimatiellia bacterium
AGTGGAGAGAAGTGAGAAGCGGAAGATGCAGGGTGCAGCGCATGAAAGGGCCGCTACGACGCCGCGTCAGGTAGGGACGGGTCCCCGAACCGTCCGCCGGTCCGGACAAGCGGATGCGAGCGGATGCGCAGCCGCAATGCCCTGCGGACGTTTCGGGGAAACGTCCCTACCGGACGCGTCCCTGCGGCGGCCCGGTTGCGCGCTTTTCAGGCGCGTGTGGCCGCGTCCGGTAGGGATGGCTCCCCGAGCCGTCCGCCGGTCCGGACAAGCGGATGGAGCGGATGCGTAGCCGCAATGCCCTGCGGACGTTTCGGGAAAACGGTTGCTACCAGACGCGGCTACACACGCCGCAGGGACACCTGACACTCGACACCCGAAGTTTGCTTCGCTCGCGTATTGACGTGTTTTAAGGGGACGTGATACCGTTTGCGAATGACACCCTTTGACATTCTGGTTTTGACGGCGGCGAATGAGGCGCAGGCGCACGGTTACCGGGCACAGTTGGCATGGCGGCAGGCGAATGGCTTGCTTGATCCGGCCACGCAGGCGCTGGTGATCACCGACCCGGGTGGACGGCGTGTGGGCTCGCTGGGCGCGACCTTCAATGTGCTTGCGGAACTGGCAAGGATGCTGTCGGACGGGTCGAACACGTCTGACCTGTCGGACGTCTTCACGGGCAAGCGCATTCTCATCTGCCATTCGGGTGGGGACAGCCGCCGCACGCCGGCCTATGCGGCGCAGGGCAAGGTTTTCACGCCTGTGCCGACGGTCGCGCCGAACGGTGCGCCGCTAGCGCTCTTCGATCTGATTCTCCAGACGGTGTCGAAGCTTCCTGCGCCCGCTGCGGGGCAGGTGTTGGTCACGTCAGGCGATGTGCTGCTGACCTTCGATCACGAGTCTGTCGACCTCACGCGTCCGGGTGTCACGGGCGTGGCGTACTTCGGCCCGGTGGAGCGGGGGTCGCGCCACGGCGTGTATGTGCCGGAGGCCTTCCGTTCTAACCCGCTGCGCACTGAGTGTGTGCCGGTGGTAGATTTTTTGCAGAAGCCTTCAGAGGCCGAGGCGCGCGCGTGCAGCGCGGTGGACCCGTTCGGCCATGTGGCGGTCGATACCGGGCTGGTGAGCTTCGACCCCGCGACGTGTGCGAAGCTGTTAGAGGTGGCGGGATTCGGGCGGACGGCACCGGGCGGGCTGCTCGCTGAGATCATCGACGGCACCTGTCCGGCGCTGGATCTTTACGAAGAGCTGACCATGGCGGTGACGCCGCGCTTCGATGAGGCGCGTTTTATCGCGCGCTTTGTGAGTGGCCGCGGACGCGATGCGGCACACGGGCGGCGGATGCGCGCGTTCTATCGTGCGATGCGCACGGTGCCGTTCCACGTGAACATTGTGCCCTACTGCGAGTTTTTTCATATCGGTAGCAGCCGCGAGTTGCTCTCAGGGTTCTCCGGGCTTTCGCGCACGGCGCAGGAGTACCGCTTCGCCAACGGCAGCGGCGCTTGCGTCACCAGCGGGGGCGAGACGGGCAGGGCCTTTATTTTCAACGCCCGCATCGCCTGCCCGCTCAAGACGGGAAACGCGTTGATCGAGGCGGTGCATGCGGCGGAGTGTCGGGAGCTGGAGCTGGAGGGCGAGAACATTCTCACTGGTTTGCCCCCCGAGGCCACGGTGGCGGTGAGGCTGCCCAAGGGCCTCGGGCTGGTCTGTCTGCCGATCGGCAAGGGCGCTTGGGCGGCCGTGGCCTACGGGTTGGACGACGATTTCAAGACGCCTTTCGGCGGTGAAAAGCCCTGTCGTTTTCTGAATGTGCCGATCAATGAGTGGATGGTGCGGAACGGTGTGACCGAGGCGAAGCTGTGGCAGGGCGATCAGAAGGAAGGGCTGTGGAGCGCACGGCTGTGGCGGGTGGGGGCGCTCGACGAGGTGCTGGCCGAGGCCGTGTCCGTTGCCGCTGGGGGCGGCAACGAGTTAGGAGTTGAGAGGGGAACGTTAAGACGGCAGCGGCGACACAGCATCGCCGAGCTGTTGCCGCGCGTGAATCATGAGCGGCTGTTGGCGGTGCGTCAGGAGATCCGGCGTCAGGTAAATCTGATGAGCGTGGCGGAGCGGTTAATCAACGATGACGCATTGCCTTCCGCCTCGGTGTGCGGCGAGATCCGGAGCAAGGACGAGGCGGCGTTGGTGTTAAGACAGCTTGCGATGCTGTTGGAGGGTGAGGCGTTTGGGAAACCGTTGTTGCGTGCGCGGGTGCTGCGGCTCATGGCCATGGTGCGGGAGAAGGTAGGGGCAGACCTGTGTGTCTGCCCTTCGGACCCGCAGGCGGATGCGTTCGCGGCGGTGGCCGAGGCGGTGGCCGTGAGCTTCGAGCCGTGCGGCAAGCCGCGTCCGGCGGCGATCCTGCACGATCAGGTGGTGTGGGTGACCACGCCGGTGCGGATCGACTTCGCGGGCGGCTGGTCGGACACGCCGCCGATCTGCACGGAGCGGGGGGGGACCGTGTTGAACGCGGCGGTGACGCTCAACGGGCTCTACCCGATTCAGGTGATGGCGAAGCTCAACACGCAGGGCTGCATCCGGCTTTCCAGCATTGACCTCGGCGAGCGCAAGGAGATCCGCACGACGGCGGAACTGCTCGACCACAACGACCCGACGGACTGGGCCGCCCTGGCCAAGGCGGCGCTGATTCTCGCGGGGATCGGGCCGTCGTGCGCCGAGGAGCCTCTCGGTGCCTGGCTGAAAGCGCTGGGCGGCGGGCTCGACCTGACGATTTTCTCTTCGCTGCCCAAGGGCTCGGGCATGGGCACGAGCTCGATCCTCGGCGCGGCGGTGATCGCCTGCCTTGACCGTGTGCTGGGCGTGCCGTTCAATACTGATCGGCTGATCCGCACGACCTCGATTCTGGAACAGCGCATGTGCACGGGCGGCGGTTGGCAGGACCAGGTGGGCGGCATCATGCCGGGCGTCAAGCTGATCCGCACGCAGCCGGGAACGGATCAGACGGTGGCCTTGCGCTGGTCGGTCTTCAACATGTCCGAGGGCAGTGAGCTGAAACGGCGCTGTCTGCTCTATTTCACCGGGCAGAAGCGCATGGCGCGGAACATCCTTCACAACGTGGTGTCGGGCTATCTGGCCCGCGACCCGTTGGTCTTGCAGACCGTGAGCGACTTAAAGGCGTCGGCGATGGAGACCAAAGAGGCGCTTGACGCCCAGGACATCGACGGCTTCGCGCGTGGCCTCGCACGGTATTGGGAGCTGAAGAAGCAGATCGACCCGGGGTCGACCAACGCCCCGATCGAGGCCCTGCTGAAAGCGGTCAAGGACGAGACGCAGGCGGCGCTGTTGCCGGGCGCGGGCGGGGGGGGGTTCATCTTCCTGCTGGCGAAAAGCGCGGCAGCGGCGGAGCGTATCCGGCGTTCTTTTGAGGCGAACCCGCCCAACGAGCACGCGCGGTTCTTTGATTTCGGCGTTGACCAGCAGGGGCTGAAGGTCACGGTGTTGTGAACAGTTCGTTAGTGCCTTACAGGCCGACAAGGCCAATAAAAAAACAAGTTGTTCGCGGGAATACAGGTGTCAGGTGTCAGG
>JBBRJN010000377.1:0-3545 GCA_038219365.1 Kiritimatiellia bacterium
CCGTTGTTCAGGGTCACGGGGTTGCCTGTGAACTGACAGGCGAGATCCCAGACGAGGACGCTGTCGAGGGTGAGTCCGGTCAGGTCGTTTGTCGAGACCCTCCGCAGGTTGGCGTTGAAGGCGAGTGCCGGGTTTGCGGGCATGGCCTGGGCCCAGTTAGCGCTGTCGCTCCAGAAGCCGCTCGTGCCTTGGCCGCTCCAAACCGGCCCGGCGAACCCGTCGTCGGTCACGCCATAGCGCACGGTCAAGTACTCCTCCACCTGTTGCCGTTCAGGCGCGGTCAAGGCGTGATCGTAGGCGATCACCTCCGAAACCTGAGCATCGCCTTCATCGCTGTAGGGGTCAATGCTGCCGATGCTCAGCCGCCCGGGTGGCGTCTTGTTAGCTGAATTACCGGTGAGGTCGTGGCCGTTCACGTAAAAATATTGATTCGTCGTGTTGTTCATCACCGAGAGCGTGTAGGTTCGGTTGAACCGGTAAGAGGATTTGAGCAACGTGGGCAACCCGCTGAGTGCACCGTTGCCCCCGTGCGCGTAGAAGGTTCCCGGCGTGTACGTGCCGAGAAACCAGTTTTTGTCGCGCGAGGCCAAAAGCCGGCGCCAGGAGATGCCGAGTTCATTCCCATCCAGCACGCGTACCACGATGAAAGCAGAGCAGGCGTTGGTGAGCGGGGTTTCGGTCAATAGCCTTGAGTTATTCGCACCGCTATAATTTCGCACATCGAAGTACAGGGTGGGCAGACCGTTGAGCCCGCTTTCTTGATACAAAGGCTGGCGGTTGGCATCGCTTTGAGTGGCATGGTTGTTGTTGCCCGACAGGTCGTTCCACTGCGACACCCGCCCAGCCGCGTTATTGGTCTGTACATTGGCCGCACCCGCCTGCAGCCAGATCACACACCCCGTCAGGTTGGTGGGGTCGAAAGCGGTTGCCCCGAAAGGCAGAAGGGCAGACACCAAAAGAACGGATAAACACCCGTACAGGCAAGAACGTTTCATTATTTGTGACCCTTTTCTAACAAATTTCACTCTACAACTCAATTACACTATGCTCTGTAGGTTACAGATCTATACCTTCCACGTCAAGCGCAGCAATTTTAATTTCAGAAGGGATAAAACTCATTCAGCCGACAGACGTCTCGTCAGCAAACTCGGAATCGGATGAAGGCGGATGAACCGGCCCCTGCTCATCCAACGTAGACGCGTATACCACGCGCCTAACTTTCAGGGTCGAGGTGCGCTCCAGCGGATCAGAAAGGATCACGATTTTACGGGGCAACTTATAATCGGCCACCTGTTTACGGCAGGCCTCGAGCACCTCCTCGCGCAGGAACGCATCGGCCGCCGCAGGAGACAGCGGCAGGCCTTTATGCCAAGCCGTGATCGCCTCCGTGTTCGGCACGATGATCGCGCCGACACGTTCACCGCTCTCCTGCCCCATGCGGTATCCGAGCACCAAAACGTCTTTGATAAAGGGACAGCGCTCAATGACCTGCTCAACCTCTTCGGGGTAAATGTTCTTGCCCTCGCGGTTGACGATCAGCGCTTTCTTGCGCCCGCAAATCGTCATGTTCTTCTTACCGTCAAACCGTGCCAGATCGCCGGTTAGCAGGTATCCGTCACCATCGAACGCCGCAGCCGTAGCCTCAGGGTTTTTGTAATACCCCTTCATTACGTTCGGGCCTTTCACACACAGTTCTCCCGCACCTGTGGCGTCAACCTCCGACAGCTTGTACTGCATGTTGGGAAGCACGCGCCCGACCGTGCCAGGGACATACCAGGCAAGGTTGGGGTAGGCGACGCCTGGCGCACACTCGGTCAGGCCATAGCCCTCCAGCACAGGAACGCCGACCTCCTGAAACCCCTTGAGTACAGCCAGCGAGGTCGGTGCCCCACCGATCCCCAGCAGGCGCAACTGGCCTCCAAACGACTCGATCACCTTCTTGCGGATAACCGATTTAAGCCCGATGCCCAACAAGCCGCGCGCCACCAGACTGTTTTTGATCTTCGCGGCCACCCGCGCGTACAGCTTTTCAGCCATCAGCGGCACCGCCAACACCACGGTCGGCTGCAAAACCAGCATATCCTCCGACAGGGTGCGGAGCGAGCGCACGAAGCTGCAGCACCCTTTAATCCCCAGCGGCAACATGAAATTCGCCGTGAAGGAAAACGAGTGGAACAACGGCAGCACATTCAGAAAATTGTCAGTCGGATAAAAGCCCACCAGGTCAACCGTCCCCTCCACATTCGATGTAAAATTACCGTGCGTGAGCATCGCGCCTTTGGGTTTACCCGTGGTGCCCGACGTGTAGATGATCGAAGCGATCGAGCCCTCCTCTGGCCGGTGGACCTCGAACCATGTCCGTGCAGCATCGTGCGCCGAAGCCGCCTGCTCCATCAGCGTCCCGTACGCATAACAGGCCACGCCCGCCAAATTCCCGGCGCCGCTCTCACCCTCGCCCACCCAGACGCAAGCCCTCAGGTTAGGGAGCTTGCCGATGGCCTGACTCAGCACGTCGTGAAGTTTGGCCCCCGCAAAAATCGCGACAGATTCCGAGTCTTTGAGGATATGCGTCACCTCCGGCTCGCGCAGTTTGGGGTCGAGCGGAACCACGGCCACCCCCGCACCCGCAAGCGCGAGGTAAATCTCCTGCCATTCGGGACAGTTGTCCAACATCAGCGCAACGTTCTGCACGCCCGGCGTAAGTTCCAGCAGATGAGCGATCGAAGCCGCGCGGACCACTCGCTCCTTCAGCGCAGCGTAACTGCGTGTCACCCACTGGTTTTCGCGAAAGAACTTCTGCGCCGGAGCCTCCGGCGTCTGGCAGACAGCTTCCTCCAAAAAGGTGCGTATCGTCATATTCCCCCATCTGTCCGGACAATGTCGAAGGCCGGCTCTTCGTAGGGGTGAGCAGCATGCAGCGCGGCGGTGACATCGGCGAGCGTTTCATCCCGGCAGATCAGTTCCACGCGGTACTCCAAAACCTTCTCCACCACGCCGGGCTTGCCGATAAACGGATGGCTGCCGGCCAGAGGCCGGAACTGCCCTTGCCCCAACACCTGCCAACAGCAACGGTCGTAAGCGCCGTACCGGCCCGCACCGGCCGCAAAGAGAGCCGCCTTCACCGGCTCCAAATGAGCTTCCGGAATATAGACTGTGAGTTTGTACATGGGAAAAGGCTGTTAGTCAGCATTTTTTCCGTCAGTTCTTCTCAACCACGTCCTTGACCGCTTTCAGGAATTGGTTCACGTCCGCAAAACGCCGGTAGACCGAAGCGAAACGGACATAGGCCACCTCGTCCAACTTATGCAGGCGGGTCATGAGGGCCTCCCCGATCACATCGGAGGTGATTTCGCTCTCGCCCTCGAAACCCTCGATGACCTGATCGACCAAGTCATGGATCTGATCCGCGCTGATGGGCCGCTTCTCGCAGGCCCGCATGAGGCCGCGCTCCAACTTCAACCGGCTGAACTCTTCGCGCCGGCCGTCCCGCTTGATCACGCGGAGCTCGTCTTTGACAATCTCCTCGTAGGTCGTGAAGCGGTGTT
>JBBRJN010000378.1:0-3513 GCA_038219365.1 Kiritimatiellia bacterium
AGAAGCTTAACGCAACGGTCAGCCATAAACTAGCGGCTTTTGCGCATAATAAATATCACTTTTACGCAGCACCCGAATCTCGCTGACTTGACACTGTTTTTTTGCTAGAGTCGCTGTTATAGAAAACTGACCGAGTGACCATGAACTGGAGGAGACTTTTTTATGGATAACCGTATGCCCTGTCCGATCTGCCGCACGCCGAACGTCGCCCATGCTGGCGCAGGCTCCACGACGTCTGAGATTCACTGCCCGCGCTGCGGACGCTATCAGATTCAGGCTTTGGCCGAAACGCAGCTCATGAACAGCCCGCCTGCATTTCCCCCTCAGCACCTGCTCTCGGGCCTCTGCCGTAACATGTGGGAGATCCTCGGCGAGAAACCCCTCATCACCGTCGATCTCTTCAAATCGTGGGCCGACCTTGAAAAGGTCGCCAAGATCGTGATCCCGCGCGACAACGACCTCGCGACCAAGAGCGAGTACCTGCTGAAGTACCTGCGCCGCCACACGAAAACGATCGCGGAAACGGTCACCCTGTCGCCCACGGAACTCGCCGTGGGGTTCTGCTCAAATAAGAATGAACTGCTCTTCTGCCTGCGCTATCTGGCCGACAAAGGCCAAATCGAAGAGGACGTTACCACGGCACGCAAAGGCCAGCCCGCCGCCAGCGGAGGGCTCTCCTACCGCCTCACGCCCGCAGGCTGGGCCGCTCTCGACACCGCCAAGCCGGCCACGCAGCCCCAGGCCGTGGTTGCGATCACGCTGGAGAAGGATAACGACCCGCTTTGGGCAATCGGTTTCGCCTCAGGACTCCAAGCTGCGGGTTACATCGCCGTGCGCATCGAGAACAAAGAGTACGGCAATAAGATCACCGACGACTTGATCGTCGATCTGCGCCGCACCTCCATCGTGGTGGCGGACCTCACCGGCCAGTCGCCCCTCGCCTACTTCGAGGCGGGGCTCGCCTTCGGCCTCGGCAAGCCGGTCTTCTGGACCTGCGAGGAGAGCGAGGCCCGAGACAAGAAACTGTGGCTGGAGACACGCCAATACGTGGTCACCCCCTGGACGCGTGATAAGCCCGAGGATTTCGCGCGCCGTCTCGCGAAACGCATCGAAGCCA
Organism: Kiritimatiellia bacterium; assembly: GCA_038219365.1. Classification (GTDB taxonomy): domain Bacteria; phylum Verrucomicrobiota; class Kiritimatiellia; order RFP12; family UBA1067; genus JAHFSX01. Next base: position 1,118 of record JBBRJN010000378.1, read on the forward strand.
CCCTCGGACGCCCATGAGAAGCCGTTGGGAATTGGGAGTTGGACGCCGCATTGTCTGGCGGACGTTTCGGGGAAACGTCTACCGGACGCGGCTAACCACGCCGGGAGGTCTGCTACAGGGCATTGCACCTCCTCACTTCCAACTCCTATAACGCGCTTTTTTGAAACAGCCGCCAGGTCGCGAGGCCGCCGGAAAGGGTCCGGGCATCGAAGCCGTTCTGCCGCAGAATGCGCTCGGCCAAATAGCCGCGAAGCCCGACCGCGCAGTAGGCCACGATCATCCGGTCGCGCGGCAACTCGCCCAGCCGCCCCCGCAACTGCCCCAGCGGGATCGTCAGCGCGCCCGGAATCGTGCCGCTCGCGCACTCTCCGGAATCGCGCACATCGAGCAGGCAGGCGTCCGCCGGCAGCGCGTCCGCGTGAATCTGCACCGTCTCTCCCGACAAGACATTCCCTGCCACATACCCCGCGAAATTCACGGGGTCCTTGGCTGATCCGTACGGCGGCGCATAGGCCAGTTCAAGCCGCTCAAGCCCCGTCACACCCAGGCCGGCCTGCATGGCCGTCGCCAACACGTCAATGCGCTTGTCGACGCCCTCGCCCCCCACAATCTGCGCACCGAGCATCCGGCCCTCGGCCGTGAAAAGAAGCTTCAGGCACATCTGCTGTGCTCCCGGATAGTACGTCGCATGGGAGAACGGGTGGATGTAGATTTTTTCGTAGGCCGTGCCTGCCCGTTTCAAAGCCTTTTCGGACGCGCCCACACTCGCGGCGGTCTTCTGGAAGATCTTGACAATCGACGTTCCCCAGGTGCCGCCATAAGGGGCCACCGGCAAACCCGCGATCGCGTCCGCGGCCAGCCGTCCCTGCCGGTTCGCGGGGCCTGCCAGAGGAATCTGCGTCGGCACGCCCAGCACGGGATTAGTCACCTGAATCGCGTCGCCCACAGCGTAGATATCGGGGTCATCGGTGCGCAAGGTGCCGTCCGTGACAATGCCTCCGCGTTCGCCGATCCGCAATCCCGCCGCCCGTGCCAATTCGGAATTCGGCCGCACACCGATCGAAAGCACAACGAGATCGGTTTTCAGCTCCGCGCCACCGCGCAGGCGTACCACAAGCGTATTTTCAGCCGTACGAACAAAGCCCTCCACGGCCGTGCCCAGCCACAGCTCAACCCCGTTCTCCGCCAGCTCCGCCTGCAGCGACTGGGCCATCTCAGGATCGAGTGTCGGAAGGACCTGTGGAAGCATCTCCACAAGCGTCACAGCCACGCCGCGGTGGCGTAAGTTCTCCGCCGCCTCCAGCCCGATGAAGCCGCCGCCGACCACCACCGCACGCCGCATGTCGCCTTCGGCCCGCAGCTTAATCGTATCCATGTCGCTCAGCGTCCAGAGGGTCAGCACATCTGGGTCATCAATGCCCGGCAAGGTCGGGCGCAGCGGTACGGAGCCCGTGGCCAAAAGCAGCTTGTCGTACACCTCCGTGAAGGTTTCTCCCGTGACCAGGTTCACCACGCGCACCGTGTGCGCCACACGGTCGATCGAGATCACCTCGTGACGCAGCCGCAAATCCACGGCGAGCCGTCCCTTGAAGCGCGCGGCCGGCATCACCAGCAACTTCTCGCGCTCGACGATCACCCCGCCCATATGATACGGCATGCCGCAGTTGGCGAACGACACATTCTCACCGCGCTCGAAGAGCACGATCTCCGCAGTTTCATCCAGGCGCCGCATCCGCGCGGCCGCGCTTGCGCCGCCCGCCACCCCGCCGACAATGACCAGTTTCATATCGTTTCCTTTTTCTTCAGTTCCTCCTGCATGATCGCAAGCCGCAGGGGATTCGCCAGCGCCTGAAGCACGCGTGCCCCGTGCACCATCTGTTCCGGTGTCAACTTTTCTTAGCTGTGCATGCGGGAGATCATAACACCTGTCTTTAAGATACGCTTGACTTTTCAGGATGACCCCCGAAAATGGCTGCCATGTATTTAAAGCCTGTGGTCTCGATCTCCCTTTTGGCGGCTGTCCTCGTTGCCGCAGAACATCCCGTTCTATACACCCCTGCCGGAACCGTCTCCTTCAGCCCTGAGACCGGAGCGATCCTCGCAGTCACTCCCGCCGGCACCTCCGGCTCGGTCTGGCACAGCGGCGAGTCCGGTCTCTGGTCCGCCCGCTTCGCCGACACCACCACGCTCGACGCTTCCCGCTTCCACGTAACCAATACCCTTTACGCCTTTTCGTGGCAGCCGGGTCCGGGAAAGGATACGCTGACCTTCACCTACGTCAGCCCCTCTCTCAACGTGCGCGTCACGGTCAGCCAACGCCCCGACGGCATCGAACTCAGTGCCGAAGCCACCCCCGCCGCCCAGCCGCTCGTGCGCCTCGACCTCCCCGGACGCCT
>JBBRJN010000379.1:0-3512 GCA_038219365.1 Kiritimatiellia bacterium
GAACCCGATCACACGCACCCCCCACGCCTCTTCGAACTCCCGGTGTACAAAATCCGAAGCCGGGTGCTACGTTTTCTTGCCCGCTTGGTCAAGCGCCCCATCGAGAGCATCTGCGGCTTGCGCTCAGCGAACCGCATCTATGCCCGCGCCTGGAAAATGCCGAAGGAGATACCGTTTTGCGACCGAGCCCTCCAGTCGGTGGGAGTGCGCACCTGTTTTTCCGAAGAGGAACTGTTCCGCGTGCCCAGGGAAGGCGCGGTGGTTGTGGTCGCAAACCACCCCTTTGGTGGCGTCGAGGGCATCATCCTGCTCTCCCTTTTACGCCGCGTGCGCCCGGATGTGAAAGCCATGGCTAACTACCTGCTGAGCGAAATCGTCGAGATGCGCGACGACTTCATCTTCGTCGACCCCTTCGCCTCCATGAACTCCGCCAAGGCCAATTTGCGCCCCATCAAAGAGAGTTTAAAATGGCTCAAGGACGGGCATCTGCTAATCGTCTTTCCGTCCGGCGAAGTGTCGAGCTTTGACCGTCGCACCCTGCGCGTGCGCGACCCCGCCTGGAGCGCGAGCATCGGGGCCCTCGTGCGCAAGACCGGGGCCACGGTGGTGCCGATGTTCTTCCCTGGGCGCAACAGCGTTTTCTTCAATTTAGCCGGCTTCATCCACCCGTTTTTCCGCACCGCGCTTCTCCCGCGCCAACTCGCCAACAAAAAAGGGCGAAGCGTGACCATCCGGATCGGCACGCCGCTGACTGCGAAGGCGCTGGAGCCGTTCTCGATGGACGACGTCCAGCTCATCAAGTACCTGCGCTTCCGCGCGTACCTGCTGGCCGAACGCGAGACCCACCGTACGCGGCGCTTCTTCACCCTCAATCCGCCGATGCTGCCCCGCGACCCCGTCATCGCACCGGTCCCCTCTGAGACCCTGGCACGCGAAATCGCCTGTCTGCCGGCAAGCTGCAAACTCATTGCCGCCGGGGGCTTTGAAGTCTACATTGCCGCCGCCTGCCAGGTGCCGTCCTGCCTGCGGGAGATCGGGCGCCTGCGCGAGGCCACCTTCCGCGCCGTGGGCGAAGGCACGGGCAACGCCATCGACCTCGATGCGTTCGACGACTACTACTCTCATCTCTTCATGTGGAACACCGAGCGGCAAGAGATTGTCGGTTCCTACCGCCTGGGCCTCACCGATAAAATCCTGACCGAACACGGTGTGCGGGGACTCTATACGCGCACGCTTTTCGAATTCGATGAGCAACTGATGGAGAAGATTCCGCCTGCCATTGAAATGGGGCGCTCGTTCATCCGCACGGAGTACCAGAAAGCCTACACCTCACTTTTCCTGCTCTGGAGAGGCATCTCCGCATTCATCGGCCGCAACCCCCACTACCGCGTGCTCTTCGGGCCGGTCAGCATCACTAACGAATACCGTGAGGCTTCGAGGTGCATGATTCTGGCGTCCATGCGCCAAACCTGCATGGCCGATGACCTCACGCACCTCGTTCAACCCAAGTTCCCGCCCAAACCGCCAAAACGCTCGGAGTGGTGCCTCGAAGAGTACCGCGAGTACCTGAATGACATCGACCGGGTGGCAGGGTATGTCGCGGAGATCGAACCTGACGGCAAAGACATCCCCGTCCTGTTGCGCCAGTACCTCAAGTTGAGCGGAAAGCTGCTGGCCTTCAACGTGGATCCCGCGTTCAGCTCGGTGGTCGATGGGCTCATCATGGTCGACCTCTCCCAGTCCAGCCCCAAGACGCTCCGCCGCTACATGGGCAACGACGTCGCCGAAGCCTATTTCAAGTACCACGGCATTACCGACACAAACTCCTAAGCACACTCTTCGCCATGCTCCAACACCTGTCAGTCCGCAATCTTGCTATCGTCGAGGAGGCCGCCGTCGCCTTTGGAGCCGGCCTCAACATCATCACCGGTGAGACCGGTGCGGGCAAGTCCGTTCTGATGGGCGCGCTCGACCTCGTGCTCGGCGGGCGGGCCGATAAATCGGCCATCCGCGAAGGCGCGTCCGAGGCCTGGGTCGAGGCGGCCTTTGACTTGCCCGACGTGCGCGCTGTTAATGCGCTGCTCGACGCGGGGGGGCTTCCGCCATGTGAGGAAGGCCTGCTTCTCGTGCGCCGCTCTGTCGCTGCGTCCGGCGCGGGGCGCTGCCTTGTCAACGATGCCCCCGTCACCGTGCAGACGCTGCGTAAACTCGGCAGCCTGCTGGTCGACATCCACGGCCCATACGACCACCAGTCGTTGCTCGACCCCGAGTTCCAGCGCGACATCCTTGACGCTTACGGACACTGTGCGCCGCAGCTCGCCGCCTACGGTGAAGCGTGGCAGACGCTGAAAGCGTTGGAGGCACGCCTCAAGGAGTTGCAAGGCGGCACCGCCGACGTTGTTGCGGAAACCGACCGGCTCCAATTCATTGTGGACGAGATTTCGCGTGCCGGGCTCACCGATGCGGACGAGGACGCGCTGATCCAGGAGCACGCCCAAGCCGCTAACGCCGAACAGATCCTCTCGCTCGGAACCTCAATCACCAGTGCGCTGACCGACGGTGACACCTCAGCCTTCGACCAGCTTGCGGGCCTGCAAATTCAGCTCGCCGAACTCGCCCGCATCCTGCCCGTCGCGAATGAGTGGCGCGCCGATATGCAGAGCGCCGCCGTCCAAATTCAAGAGCTTGCGCGTGTTGTCAACGACCGGCTGAGCCAGATCGACGCTGATCCCGGACGGCTTCAGCAGCTCGAGGAACGGATGACGCTCGTCCAGCGCCTGAAGCGCAAGTATGGCCACACCGTCGCCGATGTTCTCGCCACCTTGGAGAAAGATCAAGCTCGCCTGCACGATCTCGCAACGCGCACCGAGCAGGTTGAACGTTTGCAGCAGGAGATGACCGCCGCGGACGGAAAGCTCATTGAAAAAGGCACCCTGCTTTCAAAAAGCCGGACCCAGGCCGCCGGCAAGCTCGCGCGAGCCATCACCGCTGACCTGCACGACCTCGGCTTTCTTAAGGCCGGGTTCGCGATCGACCTCGCCGCCTGCCCGCTCGGGCCGCACGGCGCCGACAGCATTTCATTCGGATTCGCACCCAATCCCGGCGAGCCGATGCGGCCTCTCAAAGCCATCGCCTCAAGCGGTGAGATCGCGCGCGTCATGCTCGCTGTCAAAGCCGTGCTCGCCGCGCACGACAGTATCCCGGTCTTGGTGTTCGACGAAATCGACGCCAATATCGGCGGCGAAATCGGGCGTGCGGTCGGAAAAAAAATGCGCCGGGTGGCGGAAAACCATCAGGTCATTTCCATCACGCACCTGCCGCAGGCCGCCGTTTACGGGCAGCACCATTTCGTCGTGTCCAAAGAGATTGTCAAAGGCCGCACGAAAATGCGCATCGAAGCCTTGGACGCCCCCCAACGCGTTGATGAGATCGCTCGCATGCTGGGCGGCAAAGGGCTCACAAGCGTCATCGAGAATCACGCCCGCGAGTTGCTCGCTTCGGCCCTCTGTCCG
>JBBRJN010000380.1:0-3506 GCA_038219365.1 Kiritimatiellia bacterium
GGCGGCGCGCCAGAACGGCATGGCGCTGATTCTTAAGCGCATGACGAAGCTGGCCCAGGGGCTTCCGGTATTCCTGACGGGCGATATGAATTCGACGCCGGGCACGGAGCCGATCAAGCGGGCTTCGGCGGTGCTCCATGAGGCCTCCAAGCTCACGCGCACGCCACATGCGGGACCTGTAGCGACATCGGGCGGGTTCAAGGTCGAAAAGATCCACACGTCAGAGATCGACCACATCTTCGTGTCGGCGGGTGTCAACGTGTTGACGCATACGACGTTTGACGATTCGAACGACGGACTCTATCCCTCTGACCATTTCCCGGTGGCGGCGGATGTGGTGGTGGAATAGAGGTGCCTTCAAGATGTGATTCACTTGGAGGATTGGTGATGAAAACGATTTTTTGCGTAGGAATGATTTTGGCTGCAGGGTGCGGGATAACGGGGGAGTTTCCGGTGTTCTCGAAGCCGCGGGCGATCACGTCCGGGCCGAAGGACCACCTCTTCGCCAGTTACTACGCCATCAATGCGTGGAGCGCGGATGGGCGCTATGCGACGGTGTTGGAGACCGACGTCAAGGGGCGGCTGGCGACGGAGAACGACGTGGCGGTGCTCGGCGTGGTAGACGCCATGGAGAACAATCGCTTCATCCCTTTGACCGAGACGCGCTGCTGGAATTTCCAAGAGGCGACCATGGCGCACTGGCTGGCAAGCGCGCCGGGCCCGACGTTCATCTACAACGACCGGGTGGACGGCAAATTCGTGTCGGTGATCTTCGACCTCAAGACCAAGGCCAAGCGCATCGTGCCGTACCCGGTGAGCGCGGTCTCGCTGGATGGCAAGTGGGCGGTGAGCATCAACTATGCGCGGCTGCGCCTGACGCGCCCCGACTACGGCTACGGCGGTAACGGGCAAGACGCGCGGGTGAACGTGACGTGGCCGGAGGACGACGGGCTCTGGCTTGTGAATCTGGAGACGGGAACGGCCAAGCTGATCGTCACGATCGCTTCGGTGCGCGACCGGATGCCTGCTGTGAAGGACCCCAAGGCGCTGGCCTACTTCTGTCACACGGTCTTCAGCCGTGATGGAAAACAGATCTTCGGGCTGGCGCGCACGGTGGAGAATCTGACGGGCCAGAAAGTTGTGCGGAAGTGGGAGACCACGGCGTTTGCCTGCAAGCGTGACGGGAGCGGGGTGGTGCGCTGTTTCCCGGACGGCTGGGGCGGGTCGCACTTCAACTGGCTCGATGGAGAGCGGATGGTTGTGACCGCGCTGTATAAGGCCACGGTGTGGAGCCATGTATTTTTTACGGTCGGCAAGGATGACTACGTACGGCTGGGTAACGGTTTGTTGGATTTCGACGGGCACTGCGTGTTCTCTGACGACGGCCAATGGCTGGCGACGGATACCTATCCGGACAAGCTGAACGAGCGCAAGCTGATGGTGCTGCGGATGGCCGATCAGGCGATCCTGCCGCTCGGCACCAATGCGGTGGCGGAGATTTACCGCGAGCACTATTCGCGCTGCGACCTGCACCCGCGCTGGCGTCCGGACGGGAAGATGCTCGGCTTCAATTCAGTACACGAGGGGACGCGTCAGGTATATGTGATTGATGTCGGTGCGCGGTAGGGCGCCTGTCCACAGAGAAAAAAAGGAAGTTGCGAATGAAACGAATGATTCAGCTGGGGTGCTTGTTGGTCGCGGGGGCGACCTTTGCGCAGGAGACGTGGACCTTCGAGAAGCCGTACGTGTGGGCGCGTGACGCCAAGTCCATCACGATGGCCCGCGAAGGCGCGGTCTTCGTTGTGGAGCACACGGGCAAGCAGGACTGGTCTCTGGCCGGATTCCCGCGCATTGCGACGAAGTTCGGCGATGTCTTCGAGATCGTTTGCAAAGTAAAGTCGGAGACCAAAGCTGAATGGTCCAACGCGGAAGCCTGTGTGATCGTGCGGGACGAGAAGGGCAGCGAGTTGGACTGGTCCTATGGCGGGGCCTCGGTCGCCGCGCCTTGCGGGTGGACCGAGCTTAGGTCGCGTTTCATCGTGCCGAAAGGGGGCGTCAGCATTGAGCCTCGCCTCATCGGGCACGGCAGCGTCTCGGTTTGGGTTGACGGCTATGTGATCACGCGGGCCGGGACGATCCAAGACCGTGTGAACCCTCAGCTGAAGCTACAGCAGAAGTTTGTGAACGGCGATCTTTCACTGAGCTGCGATTTTACGGCTGGAAGCCTTGAGGTCGCGGACGCCCGCACGGGACGCGTCTGGCATCAGGATCTGGCAAGCCAAGGCTGGCTGGTGCTCAATGCCGAGCCACTCAAGGCCGCGCCGCAGGCCGGCGTGACACTCACCCTCCTGAACCCCGCGACGACCCGCGAGATCCGGGCGTCCCTCATGCTTTCAGGCCCGTCCGAACTGGCCGTTTCCATTGATGCGGAAGGTGCTCTTCCGAAACCGCTGGATTTCCCGCCGCCTTTCGAGACGCGCAAGGGTGACCGTCTGATCGTGCCGATGAACGAGGGCATGAGCTACCCGGTGGAAGAGGAGCATCAGGGGTTGCACCGGATGATCGCATATGGTGGCCATGGCATCTGCATGGGCTTCTTCGGCGTGACCGAAGACGCGACGGGCGCGGGCTGGATGTGTATTCTGGAGACCGCGGACGATGCGGCGATGAACGCGCACAAAGGGTCGAATGGCCTGTGGCAGGCAGGGCCGTCGTGGGACGCGCAAAAAGGCCAGTTCGGTTACACACGCAAGGCGCGTTACGTGTTTTTCGACAAGGGCGGATATGTGGCGATTTGCAAACGTTATCGCGAGTATGCCAAGCAGGTCGGGCTCTACAAGCCTTTTACGGAAAAGGTCAAACGCAATCCGAAGATCGACCTACTGATTGGCGCGGCGAACATCTGGTGCATGGGTAAGAGCCAGGACAAGGTTAAGCAGGTCTCCGAGATGCAGGCGCTAGGCATGGAGCGTATCTTGTGGAGCGGTGGGGGAACCTCGAACGAACTCACGGCGATGAACGCACTGACCAACGTGCTGACCGGGCGCTACGACATTTACCAGGACATCATGGACCCCGCAAATCATGAAAAGGTCGGCTACAAACATGGCGACTGGGTGACGGAAGCCTTTCCGCAGGACATCAATTGGAAGGGGCCGAACGGAGACTGGCGGCGTGGATGGCAGGTCAAAGCCAAGGATGGTACGATGATTCCTTGCGCGGTGATTTGTGACTCCAAGGCAGTGGCCTATGCGCGCAAGCGGATATCCGAAGAGCTGAAGGTCAAGCCGTACGGCGCACGCTTCATCGACACGACGGTCGCCGCACCGTGGTTTGAATGCTACAATCCCGATCACCCGATGACACGCACGCAGAGCCGCCAGCATAAGATGGAACTGCTGAAGCTGATCGGCGAACTCGGGCTGGTCTGCGGCAGTGAGACGGGGCATGAGGCCTCGGTGCCGTTCTGTGACTACTTCGAGGGAATGCTCAGCGTCGGGCCTTAC
>JBBRJN010000381.1:0-3504 GCA_038219365.1 Kiritimatiellia bacterium
GGTGCAACAGCTCATCCAACTGCTGCGCCTCGACGCGCATGACGGCCGTTTTCTGGTCGATCAGCCGCGAGGCCAGCATGTCCATGGCCATGTTCAAGGCGGCGGTGCCGGTGCGCTTGCCGACGCGGCACTGCAACATCCAGAGTTTGCCCTCTTCAATGGTGAACTCGATGTCGAGCATGTCGGTGTAGTGCTTCTCGAGCGTGTTACGGATGCCAAAGAGCTGCTTGTAGGTGGTCGGCATCGCCTCGTGCATGCTCTTGAGGTGCTTGTTCTGCTCATTCTTGGTGTCGTCGTTGATCGGGCTCGGCGTGCGGATGCCGGCCACGACATCCTCGCCTTGGGCGTTGACCAGCCACTCGCCGTAGAACGTGTTGTCGCCGGTGGCCGGGTCGCGGGTAAAGGCCACGCCGGTGGCAGAGGAGTCTCCCATGTTGCCGAACACCATCGCCTGCACGTTCACCGCAGTGCCCCACTCATCCGGGATGCCTTCGATGCGGCGGTAAGAGACCGCCTTCTTCCCGTTCCAGCTCTTGAACACGGCCGCGATGCCGCCCCACAGCTGTGCCATCGGGTCATCCGGGAACGCTTTGCCGAGGTGCTTCTTCACCAGCTTCTTGAATTCGGTGGCGAGGAGTTCCAGGTCTTCGGCCTTCAGGTCGGTGTCGGACGCGCAGTTGCGGGCACGCTTGAACTGGTCCAGCGTCTCGTCCATAACCTTGCGGATGCCCTTGCCCTCGGCGGGCTCCAGCCCTTCCGCCTTCTCCATCACCACATCGGCGTACATCATGATCAAGCGGCGGTAGGAGTCCCACACGAAGCGGGGGTTGTTGGTCTTCTTGATCATGCCGGGGATGGTGGCCGTGGAAAGGCCCACGTTCAGCACGGTGTCCATCATGCCGGGCATGGAACTGCGTGCGCCGGAGCGGCAGGAGACCAGCAGCGGGTTTTCAGGGTTGCCGTACTTCTTGCCCATGATCGTCTCGGTCTTGCGCAGCGCGGCCAAGACCTGGTCGGCCAACACGGCGGGAAGCTTGCAGCCGTTGGCGTAATAGGCGGTACAGCACTCGGTGCTCACCGTGAAGCCGGCCGGCACCGGAATGCCCAGCAGACACATCTCGGCTAGGTTCGCGCCCTTGCCGCCGAGGAGATTCTTCATCGCCGCGCCGCCTTCGGCCTTGGCGTTACCGAAAAAATAAACATACTTCGCAGCTTTGGTCGCAGCCTTCGCAGGCGAGGCTTTTTTCACAGCCTTCACACTCTTTGCCATACTTTTTTCCTTTTTTAAAAAAACCGTGTCAGAGTTTACCATAGGAGGGTTCGTAGTCAATCCATTGTCATTCCAAGGGGACATCATCTCGGACAGGAACCTCATTTGAGCTGCTGTCCGAGCTGGCTCTTCCACTCTTCGCCAAGTTGGCCGATGCTCTTGCCGGTCCATGTGACCCACAAAGCCTCATCATAGCGGCCTTCGCGCACAGCGGCGTTGAGCCTGTTCACGAGCCCCTTGTCGTGCGCCTGCGTCACCCAGTTCAGAAAATTGGCCGAAACGCGATAACTCGCATCGTACCGGGCACCGTCGACATTTCGCTTCGCGATGTCCGCACCCCGGCTCTGCGGCTCGTAAAGGAACCAGCGCACATAATCCGCGATCCCCTCGACAACCCACCCTGGCGCAGAAACGGCCTTCGGATTCGTGCGCCGCGCGCGTCCGTAATTCTGCACCACGTGAACCAGTTCGTGCACCACTGCTCCACGCGCCTCTCGCTGAAGCTCGTTGCGAAACCAAGCCGCGTTGAGATTGACCCCGGCCCCGCTAGCCGAGGCGGGCGTGCCGCCCATGTCTTCCCGGAACCGCAGCGTAATGTCGGCAGGTGCCTGATAACCGTCGCTCGAAAGGAGCGCCACGAGTTTCGGGTACCAGGTCTGGACCACAGGCCTCAGCTCTTTCCCGGCCCACGCCGCCAAATCCGGCGCGTCGGTCGCGTCAATCGTGAACCGGTAATGCCCATTTTCGGCTTCGAACATCGATTGGACTTTAGGCACAGCCACAACGCCCGACACCGGGGCCGGACCGTTCGCTTCAATAACATCGATCTCGCTGAAGAACGTGTGGCCGAACGAGTCGCGGCCTTCGGTTTTTTCAATGTCAAAAAGAAGGTAGCGGAAGGAGCCGATCACTCCGCTGTCGGCCTCGATCGACACGCCGTACTGTCCGCCGCCGTCATCCTCCTTGGGACGCGTGTCCACACGTGCGACGCGCGTCCAGCCACACGCGGTGGGATCGATGCCCCTTTTCGGCTCCCGCCTAAACCCTGCGGACGAGCCGTCCGCCGCATACAGTGTATACACCTGCGGCGCACGCGCACCAGTGTGCCAGGAGTAGCTGTTGACCTGCTTAACGGGTAATGGGCACCCGAGGTCGATCTGAAGGCGTCCTCCGTCTGTACCCGCTTGAATGAAGAAGTTTTTCGACGGCTGATCCTCCCCGGATGGAACCAGCCCGTCATGAAGCACGCCAAGCCCCCCTCCGTTCCGATCACCCGAACCGTCAACCAGGGTGAAGCGTGCAGCGGTCGCGGCGTCATTGTTCGCGGGGAGAGGCACGGTCTTGAACGAAAAGCCAGCCCCCGACGCACTGAACCCGGTCGAGATGTGAACCTCAGCACGCGCCGCTGGCCCGACTGAAAAAAGCCCTGCTGCGGCAAACATTAATACGAATCGCCTCATATCACTCTCCTTCGGAATAGCGTGTTTTTCAGGTGCCGGTTGAGTTAAGCATTCCTCGCGTACTAGTCATTATCACACGCTTTGAGTTTGCTTCTTCGCACGGATTACCGCAAAATACGAGTGGTTTTCCTTCCACGAATGTGTGGTCGGCAATTGTACTGATTGAACGGTGCAGAGTGAAAGTCCTTTTTTTATTCATCGACGGCGTGGGATTGCGTGCGCCCGCAACGGATAATCCGGTTCACGCCGGAATTTGTCCTGTTTTGTGCCACCTCCTCGAGGAGCATGCCGTTTTCATCGATGCTTGCCTTGACACCAAAGGTCTGCCGCAGAGCGCCACCGGCCAGACCACGATGTTCACCGGCGTCAACGCCTCCCAGTACATGGGACGCCATTGCGAAGGGTTTCCCGGCCCCTCTCTGCGTAAGGTGATCGAGGAGAGCAACCTTTTCATGGAACTCACACGAAAGGGTCTCCGCTGCCGTTTCGCCGACTCTTACATGGTTGACAGCGTGGACGATCTTCGCGTTCGCCGCTTCAAGTCGGTCACCACCGTTATGGCGTTGACCCAGCCCGAAACGATCTCGATTCAAGACGACCTGATCGCCAATCAGGCGGTCTTCCACGACATCACGCGCCAGAGCCTTCAGGAAAAGGGCCATGACATTCAAGTGATCACACCCCAGCAGGCCGCCGAGCATCTCATTCAGGTCGCGCGGGCCAATGACTTTACCCTCTTCGAGTTCTTCCAGACCGATCTTGCGGGCCACTCCT
>JBBRJN010000382.1:0-3453 GCA_038219365.1 Kiritimatiellia bacterium
GGCGAACAGAGCGGGCTGGCCGAATACGCCTGCTTGAACATCATCCCGCGCTTCGCCAGCGCATCAATGTGCGGTGTCTCGTGGAAGGTGCTGCCGTAAAGCGAAACGTCATTCACGCCCAGATCGTCGGCGAGAATGAAGACGACATTCGGCTGCCGAGCAGCCGCGTGAACGGACAAGGCGAGACCGCCAACCAGCATACATAGACTTGAGCGGGTTATAATCATGGCGTTTTAAAATTCCATTCGCAGAAAGATTTGTTTTTCGGGGTTGAAACACGGATCCATTGTACGTCGCTTGGCCCTTCCGGGAGTAACACGCGGAGGTGTATGATCTGGCCTTGGGCAGGAAGCTCAGCCTTGAGTTCCTGCCACTCCGACGTGGCGGTGAGGCCCACGGCGACGCTCTGGTGGGGCAGAAAATCGGCTTGTCCTTCGAGCCGCCAAGCGATGCCGGCCTTGCCGCCATTGGTTGTCCGAATGCTGATTGTTACGCTGGCAGGGCTGGGAATCTTCAATCTCGCACAGGCGATGAACGGACGTTGCTTGCCGACTTTGTCGGGTGTGATATGCAGAGTGCCGTCTTTGACAGCGAGCGAGCCGCTGCGACAGAGCCAGCCTTGGTTGGCATCGGTAGCCGCCGACTGATGCGCGGATTTTCTGGCGGTCACGCCGGTCAGGTTGACATGTGCGTCATAGAATATTTGGTCCTGGTTGAAAAGGTCGCGTGGCAGACCCGGTGGCGGCAAGGTGGCGTTCCACGTCAGCAGTTGTTTTTCCAAGTCTGCGGCGACTTCGGGAAAGGTCTTGATCAGATTGTTGGTTGTCTCTGACTGGCCGTCCGGCAGATTAAGGTCGAAGAGGTAACGCTCCTCCTTGCCCAAAAAAATCAGCTTCCAGTGATCGGCGCGGATAGCCGCCTGCGACCGCCAGCGCCAGAAGAGGGCCTGATGCGGGTTACCGGCTTTCTCGCCGAGCAGGTACGGCATGAGATTCACACCGTCAAGATTGTCGTGCGGCTGCCCAGCCAGCGCAACAGCCGTCGCAGCCACATCGAGACTGATGACCGGCGGCTCGTATGTTTTGCCGGCAGGCAGCGTGCCCGGCCACGCGGCGACGAACGGCGTGCGGACACCGCCGTCGGTGAGCATGCCTTTCTCGCCGACGAGCGGGAGGTTGAGCGACCCGTTCCACGCGCCTTCCTTGAGCGGTGCGCCGTTGTCGCCAATGAAAAAGATGAGCGTGTTCTGCTCGTTTCCCTGCTCGCGCAGCTTGGCGCGGATTTTCCCGATGCCTTCGTCCATCGCGGCGATCATCGCGAGCGCCTGACGGCGTTCCTTCGGCAGGTTCGCTGGCGTCTTGGAAAACCATGGCTCCGGGGATTCGAGCGGAACGTGCGGCGTGAAGTAGGCAAGATAGAGAAAGAACGGATCACGCGCATGGCGGTCGATGAAGGAAACCGCGGCATCGGTCTGCCAGACGCAGCGGAAACGTTTGTCGGAGAGCATGTGCGGAGCATTCGGCAATTTGTTGCCCTGCAAATCGTGCGACGCGACGAAGGTATTCATCGGGCCGGTAAAGTACTCATCGAAGCCTTGGTTGAGCGGGAAAAATTCGTAATTGCTCTTTAGCGCGTGTTTGCTCTGTTTGTCGGTTTTTCCCGTGGATTCATGTGTCTGCTCCAGATGCCACTTGCCGACCTGACACGAAACATAACCAGCCGGTTTCAGGCGTTCGGCGAGGGTCAGTTCCGCGAGCGGCAACGGGCCTTTAGTATTGTCCTCCACGCCGAAACGTTGCTGGTAGCGGCCCGTAATCACTCCCGCGCGTGACGGCACGCACTGCGGTGCGCTGACATAGCCATGCGTGAACCGCACCCCATCCCGTGCGAGCGCGTCGAGATTGGGCGTGCGGATGTTCTTGTCCACGCCCTGCGCCCCGAAATCGGCATAGCCGTGGTCGTCGCTGTAAATGAGAATGATGTTGGGCTTGCTTGTTGCCGCCAGTTTGTTGGCGGCGTGCAACGGTTCACTCATTAGCAACAGGCTGAGCGACGCCAAAGCGGCGATAGGTAGTGATTTCATCGTAGTCACTTCGGTTGAAGGATTTATTCGTGCGCGTGGTCGTAACGGAACTTGAAGCGCCCGTCCGGGGCGGCATCGCCGCTGAGATAGGCGTCCAGTATGTCCCCCGGTTTCTGCGCGCCGTCCCACCACTTGAAATCCAGCGCGACCGCTTGTCCGGCCGCAAGCCCCAGCGCCGCGCGCGGGAGGGATACCATCAGCTCGTTGCCTTGTACCGCGAGCGGAACTTTCGCGACCTTCTCCCACGTCCACCCGCCGGCGTTTTTCTCCAGCCAGCATTCCTGACCGTCCAACGTCCGGTTGAGAATATAGTCGTAACCTTCCCAGCCGGTGTTAGTGTTCCGGTCGGCGTCGATCAGCAGCCACATCCAGTTTGAGTCGCCTCGGGGCGAGACCGCTTGGCGGGTTTGCGCGTAAAAGGCGACGCTGTGCGCGTCGCACGCCACTTTCATCAGTATGAGGTCATTGCCGCCGCCGGGGCGCACGTAATGCCGGGCACCCTGTCCGAAGTCGCGCGCATCGTTGTCAAAGGCGTGATCGGCGAACGCCGGCCCCACGTCACCCCACTGCGCGAACCCGCCGGTGATCGCGATCGCCTTCGGGGGCGAAGGCCGGGGCAGCGGCGGCGCGCCTTTGTAGCGGCGCACGTTTGCGACCAACTGGCAGTAGTAGTTGTCGTTGTGAAGGCCGGTCACCGGCTCGATGTCACGACTGTACTCCTGATCGAACTGATCCACGAACACGACCGGCAAGCCGGGTCGGCTATACTTTCCCGCCGTCCATTCGTTCCACCCGGTCACCATCACGAAGGGCGGGGCCAGTTTGAGAGCATACTCCCATTGCTCCGCGAAGTTGTACCCCTTGTTGACCGCGCCGGGCGATGTGTCTTGTTTTCCATCATGAAAGCTGCGGCCACGGGCGTTGCCTTCGCTCATGTTGGTGACCTTACCGTCAGCCGCGCGGAGGTTTTGGGCCACAGCCACATTGACCTGCTCCGGTTTGGCGGGATCGTCATCGTAGCTGTACGCCTGCGGGCAAGTAGACTCCCAGTGCCACGCGTTGTGCGTGTTGACCAGTTCAAACGGCCAGTGGGCTTTGCGCAACGTGAAAAACGCCGTCAGTTCAGGGCTCGCCGCCTTGGGGTCGCAAATCATCAGTGGCTTGCCTTGCCAAAAGAACCACAGCTCTTTGAAAAGCCCCGGCTTATAGAGGTCGTTGTAAATCTCCTGCGCCGTCTCGCCGGCCTTGGTGTTGACCATGAAACAGAGCTGCGGCGTGCGTCCGCCTTCCTTGCGGATCTGCGCCCAGACCTCGCAGAGCGCTAGGTACACGTCGCGATAGGTCCGACGGTTGGTCGTGTCAAAGATCAC
>JBBRJN010000383.1:0-3443 GCA_038219365.1 Kiritimatiellia bacterium
GTGGCCGCGTTTGCCTCCCCGCAGGATGCGCTTGGCGCGACGTTGTCCGCCATGGTGCAGAAATACGGGTGGGCTTCGGCGACAAACGCGCTGGTGTCTGCCACGTCCAGTTGCTCCGACGGCTCCTGCAGCGTGAAGTGAGACCGGCCAAACAGTGAATTACGGGAAGCAAGATTGGAAATAACACACATCGCCCAGCGTCGAAGACAAATTCTTGCGGTTCCTGCCTTTCGAGGCGCAAAAGGGGGTGTTACCAAACTGTATACAAATTCGAGGGAATGAGAGGGTAAATTAGCAGAAATTAGTCGCACACCAAAAACTAGCGAAAAATAAGGAAATGTCAATAAAACCCAATAAAAGCGCACCATTTCAGGGCATAAAAATGGTGGCAAGGGTGGGGATCGAACCCACGACACGCGGATTTTCAGTCCGCTGCTCTACCAACTGAGCTACCTCGCCACATAAAAAATGTTAACCCTTTACCGGGTCAAAAACGTGCGTAACTGTAGACAATCACACCGCATCTGTCAACTCTCTTCGTGATAAAATAAATGGACGTTATGCGGCAAAACTAAACTACGCGTAACGGACAGAATAAGGAGGGCGTGTACAGAGAAGAAACATCACTCCCGTTTGCGTTTGACGCTGATTTTTTGCGGGGGGAGTGGTGTCAAGGGAGAGGGTACCTTTGGCGGAGGCGTCCTGCTATAAATATATTTTGTTTGCCCTTCAAATCAGGCAGCCTTTTACCTATAATCACACCTTGTCAGCTAGTGAGACTTAGAGCAAGTACGTTTAAAAAAACCAGACACGATGAGCGATCTGAAGTTCAACTGCCCACATTGCCAGCAACGGCTCGGGATTCCCGAGGCCGCTATGGGCCGTACTATTCCCTGCCCGCTATGCAAGGGCCACATCCGCCTCCCCGCGGGCCAGCAGACGGAGCCTACAGAACCCGAGCCGACCCGCAAGCTGAGAGCGATCGGTCGCCCCGCCACCTTGCAGAAGGATGATGTCAAATTCTCTTGTTCCGCATGTGACGTGCACATTGTCATTGCAGGCCGCGCGGCAGGAAAACAAATCACCTGTCAACGCTGCGGGGCGCGGATTGTCGTACCCGGAGCGAATCCGCCACCCCCACCACCCGCTCCTGCGGTTCAACCCGAGACCAGCCCGCTGCCCGAACACGTGGATGCGCGGATGGTCCCCGAACTGATCGAAAAGTTGCGACGCGGCGACGAACAGGCTGGAAAAGCATTGATTTCGGTCGGGGAAACTGTGATTCCCGCTCTGGTCGAGGGTCTCAAAGAGTACACACTCGAGGAACCGGACACGAACAGGGGCGCGGACTACGTTGCGACGCTGCTTGTCAAATGCGGCGCGGTGAGCGTTCAGCCTCTCATCGCAAAGCTCGGTAAGAGCCGGCACGCTTATTTTGCCCTCGGACGAATCGGCAACGACGACGCTATCAACGCACTGGTATTCGAGTTATCGTCCTGTAACTGGCGCCGCGCTGAGCTTGCCAGCACTGCGCTCGGACTCGTGAAAAACCCTAGCGTCCTCAGGATCGTCGACAAACTGAACGCGCTGCTCAAGTCAACTCGCCGAGGCGAAGTTTACATGGCCGCTGGCTCGGCCATCACTGCCCTGCAGAACCGATTCCCAAACAAGGTGAAGGACATCACCCGGGCAATACCCGTAACCGACCGATCCCCGGCGCGAGCTCCGACAACGGCCTCTTTGCAGTCAATCGGTTCCGGCGGGAGCCGCTTCTAACGCGGGCAAAGCCCGCAACCCCACAGAATTCAGGTTTCAGGTTTCAGGTTTCAGGTGATCCTGCGGCGTGTGTAGCCGCGTCTGTGGGACGGCTTCTCTCCAAGCCGTCGCTGGTTCCCGTTTGCCGCGCGGCGGGCTTAATCGTAATCTTGGTCTTAATCTTCAGACTTCCTGATCTCGGCGGAAAATGACTTGGCACTTTTCCACGCGGAGCAGGTATTGATGCAAACCAAGCCGCCTAAAGGCAGTACACCAACGGCATGCGCAAGACCGTCGGTCCGTTGGTGTACCGACATCTGGCAGGAGGCAGGACGGCTGCGGCTCGCCTTTCATGCGCTGCACCCTGCATCTGCTCCTGCATCACAGGCGCAGACTCCCTTTCCTGCAAAAAACTGGCGGGGGATTAGACCCGCCAGTCTTAGGCCTCTTGCCGCATGGCTCAGCGTTCGTTAACGCAGCAGAATGAGCGCGCCGGAATTCCGCACGATGTAGAGGCGCTTCCCACGGTAACGCAGCAGGCCCTCTGTGCCCGCCGCCGTCAGCGTCACGCCCTCCGTGTTCAGTCCGGCGGTGGCTGTGAAATCGCCCACAACCGTGACGCCGTACGGCACCTCCTGCGGCACGGTGACGGTCAGTGTGCTGCCGGCCACCGCGACCGCGCCCGTCACCGCCAGTTCGGCACCGGTATCGATC
Organism: Kiritimatiellia bacterium; assembly: GCA_038219365.1. Taxonomy (GTDB): domain Bacteria; phylum Verrucomicrobiota; class Kiritimatiellia; order RFP12; family UBA1067; genus JAHFSX01. The sequence goes on from JBBRJN010000383.1 coordinate 2,470, forward strand.
CACAGGTCCGTCATCTTGAGCATGCCCTGGCCCGCCATCTGCACGGTGCCTACGCCGGGGCCATTTGTGACCGCGAGGGTGTCCACGGTCAGCGAGAACGCCGGCGTGTCCGCCACTTCCGCCACCAGCATGCTGTTCGGAAGGCGCTGGCTTGCGGTCTGTCCAGGGAAGGTGATGTCCGCGTACAGGCCCCATCCGCCGGTCCCCTGCGCATAGAAGATCGCGATGTCATGCAGGCCTGCGCTCAGATCCACGGAACCGGTCTTGGTGACGATACCGTGGTTCGCATTGTTGTTCACAACGAGCGCCCCGTCGACGCAGAGAATGCTGTTGTCATCGCTCGATGTTGCGAACGTGTATACGCCCGGCTCGGTGATGCGGATCTTGCCCAAGTAGGACGCCACGAAGTTCGCCGCAGCGGTCCTGTACTTGCCGGGGAAGACGGTTCCGCCGATATCGCTCCGTCCGAAGTCGACGGCAGCCCCCGCCTCCCACGTCGACGCGACCAGCGTGGGCGTCATCCCGGAGAGGTAGTTGGTGGCGCTGTCGAACGAGAGGAAAGCGTTAGAAATCGTGGTCGCATTGAAGCCTGCGATGTCGTAGTACTTGCCCCACAGTCCACTCGGCTGCACCTCCAGCACGGTGCCGGCATCGAGCGTCAGGCGGTCCAGCTGCCACGCGCTGGAAGCGTTCGTGACCGCCAGGGCGAGGACGCCGTTCGACACCGCCAGCGTGTTCGGGAAGTTGCCGTCCGCAAGGCCCAGGCTCAGCGTGCCGCCCTCGGACAGGCGCGTCACGCCCGCACCGAAGATGCGCGAGCCGCTGATGAACGAGTTGGCGCCTGACACCCCGAAGGTGCCGCTGTTGTTCACGATCGCGTTCGTCGCGGTCAGCGTGCGGCCCAGCGTGATGCTCTGGCCGCCGGCGACTTGAATCGTGCCGAGGAACCCGTTGGCGTTGCCGGTCAGCAGGAG
>JBBRJN010000384.1:0-3442 GCA_038219365.1 Kiritimatiellia bacterium
CGTTTTTTTCGGCATGCCCACGGCGCTCTACCGCGACCTCCACGCCATCGTCCTGGAAGCCAATCAGCGGGCCACCCGCGCGATCAAGCCCGGCGTTCCCTGTTGCGACATCGACGCGATCGCGCGGACGTTCATTTCGGATGCCGGGTACGGCACCTGTTTCGGTCACGGCCTCGGGCACGCGGTTGGGTTGGAGATTCATGAAGCGCCCAGTTTTTCATCGGCCTGCAAAACAGTGCTCAAACCGGGCATGTTCCTGACTGTCGAGCCTGGCATCTATCTGCCGGGCAAGGTCGGAATCCGCATCGAAGACGTGGTGCGGGTGACGCGCACCGGCTGCGAGGTGCTCAGCCAAACTCCGCGCTGGCTGACACGCTAAGGGATAGCGCTTGGACCGGCGGACGGCTCGGGGATCCGTCCCTACCGGACGCGGCCACACACGCCGGGGACAAGAAACGCCACTGGGACGTTTCCCCGAAACGTCCGCAGGGCAATGCAGCAGCTGCGTTCTCCCCTTGAACGCCCCGGCCCGCTTCTCAGCGCCCGGCAGTGATAGGCGACCGCGCAGCCGGTCAGAAATAGCCCCCTTTATCGGTAATCTGATGAATGGTCTCGCCCTTGGCGACCCAGCCGAAGATCTTCTTTTCATTCTCGCGAATCTCTTCGGCGCGCACGAGCACGTCGTAGGCGATGTCGCGCGGGATGCAGACCACGCCGTCGCAGTCCGCGAAGATCACGTCGCCGGGCCGGACCACGGCGTCGCCGAGCTTGATCGGGATCTGGTAGTGCGTGATGAGGCAGCGTCCGAGCGAGCCGTTCGGGCTGCGGTACTTGTAGTAGACAGGAAACGGCTTTTCCAAAATCTGCTTGGTGTCGCGGATGCCACCGTCGATGCACGCCGCACGCACGCCCAGGCCGTACGCGGTCGCGGTCATCACGCCGCCCCAGAGCGTGGCGCGCTCGTCGTTCGAGGTATCCCACACCACGAAATGATCCTCACCCAGGTCATCGAGCATCTGGGTGCGGAAGGTCATCTCTCCGGTGATCTTGACGTTCGGAGCGCTCTTGACCGTAAAGGCGATCCCCGCCACGACATCGCTGTCGCGCAGCGGGCGCAGATGGCCGGGCAGCGACTGGTCGAGCAGGCAAAACTCACGCAGCACATCGCTGATCGCACCGGTGTAGAGCTGCTCATAGCGCGTCAGCATTTCCTTCACCGGCACCGGAAACTCTTTCGTGGAGACGCCTTCGCGCAAGGCGATCAGGTTCTCCAGCTTCATCATCTTGGCTTCCTTTTGCAACAGGCCTTCTTCTTTTTTCTCGCTCATTTTCTCAACTCCCGAACTTTAGTACTCTAGAACTTTAGAACTTCCCTACGCGACTCCCATGCCGCCGTCCACGCGGATCGTCGTCCCGGTGATGTAGCGCCCCGCCTCCGAACAAAACAGCAGCGCCGCACCCGCGGCGTCCTGCGGATCAGCAAAATCGCGCACGGGTATCCGCGCCCGGATCTGCTCCGCATACTCCGGATTGTTCAAAGCTTCGGCGTTGCGGTCTGTGGCGAACACGCCGGGGCAGAGGTTGTTCACCGTGACGCCATCAGGGCCGACGATCTTGGCCAGGTTGCGCACCAGGCACTCGAGTGCCGCCTTGCTGGCGGCATAGACCGGCATTTCGACATGCGGGCGCAGCTCCTGCACGCTGCCGACTGAGATAAAGCGCCCCCAGCCTTGCCCGCGCATCGCAGGGAACGCAGCCTGAAAGAGCTGGAACGTCGCGTGGAAATTCACCTGCATCTGGAGCAAGGCCTCTTCTTCGGTCACCTCAAGCCAGGGCCGCCGGACCTGGATCGACGCATTGGCGATCACAATATCAGGGGCCCCGATCGCGGCGGTTGCTGCTTCGACAATGCGGACCGCCGCACCGGGTGCCGCCAGATCGCCGGTCACCGCCGCACTGCCGGGCGAGAACGCACGCACTTCGGCCAGCGCCTCAGCGAGCGGTGAACTCGCCTGCACGCCGTGCACCGCCACGGTCGCGCCATACTCGGCCAGCGCCTTCGCGATGGCCCGTCCGATTCCGCGTGCGGAACCCGTTACCAGCGCCCGCCGTCCCTCCAGCGAGAAAGACGCCTTCACGGTTGTCTTTGTCTCTTGATTCATGCTGTCGCTCCCTCGTGATCGTTGTTGAAATACAGGGCCCTTACGGCGAGAATGATCACGCCGCCCAACACATAAAAGCCGGCGAGCGAGGCCAGCCCAAACGCCAGCCCGAACTTCGATTTGAGCAGGCCGAGCACAGTCGCCGAAGAGGCTCCGACCAGAAAGGCAAACGAGAGCATCAGCCCTGTCGCAGACGCACGGTACTGCGGTTTGATGACATCAAAGAGCGAAGCAAAAAGGTTCGAGTCGTAGATCCCGCGGAAGAGGCCGAAAAGGCCGAGCATGACGAAGCAGAGAACCTCGGACGAGACTTGCGTCATCAGAAAGATAAACGGCGCACCGAGCAGCAGGCCCAAAGCATTCGCCTCAAACCGGATGGTTTTCCGCACCGCTGCCCAGCGGTCGGTCAACCGCCCGCCGATCATCACGCCAAAGAAGGCACAGAGGAAATGATAGAACACGGCGGAAAACCCGGCTTTTTCCAAAGAGAATCCGAATTTCTCATGCAAGAATGTCGGCGTCCAGGTTTTGAAACCCACGTCCACATAGATCATGCAGCCGAAAGCCAAAGCCAATCCGATCGCTGACCGCTTGCCGAGAAGATGGACCACGGTCTCCTTGATCGACACCTTGGCCACGTTGTTGACAGGTGCCTGATTCGGCGTGTTCCGCAGGAAGCGCAGCAACACGATAGCCCAGATAATGCCGGCACCGCCGAAGATGAAGAAGGGAAGGCGCCAGTTGTCGAAAACCCGGCCCAGATAGCCGGAGAAGAAGCCGCTGAACGTGATACCCAGGTAGAGCGCCGTCTGATGGATCGAGAGTGCCGTCGCGCGGCTCTTCTCGTGGAACTGCCCCATCAGTGACGTGGCGGGCGGATAGTAGAAGGCCTCGCCGCCACCGGTCGCCAAGCCGTAGAACAGGATAAAAGCCAGCACGCCGCCGCCCAGCCCTGTCAGCAGCGTACCCAGACTAAACACCACAATGCTCAGCAAGATCTGCCATTTGCGGCGCAAACGGTCGCCTAAAAAACCGGCCAGCGGCACGCAAACGCCATAAATCGCGGTAAAAACGGTTTGCACCAGCCCGGCCTGCACATCGCTCAGGTCCAAGCCGCTTTTGATCAGAGGCAACACCGCGTTGTAGACTTGCCGGTTGCCCTGATGCAGAAAGAACGCCACCCACAATAGCGCGACCAATTGCCACTTGTAAGACGGCGGCGTCTCGCTAAAACTCGCTCGGTTGTCGGCGCTCATGACCCCCCCTCCCTGACCTTCACA
>JBBRJN010000385.1:0-3405 GCA_038219365.1 Kiritimatiellia bacterium
CGAAACCGCAAGGGACAGTCCGCGCTCTGGAGTTATTCGGTCAGCGGAGACCGCCCAATCCTGCTGCTGCGCGTCAGCGAGGAGGCCAGCATGAACCTTGTTCGACGCTTGATCCAGGCCCACGGCTACTGGAAGAACAAGGGCTTGGAGGTGGACCTGGTGATCTGGGCCGAAGCCTATGCGGGCTACCGGCAAAGCCTTTTCGACGTGATCCTGGCTGCCGTGCACAGCGGCACCGAGGCCAAAGTGATGGATCAGCCCGGCGGCATTTTCGTGCGCAACATCGATCAGGTTACGGAAGATGACCGGGCCTTGTTCCAAGCTGCCGCCAGCATTTATATCAATGACAGGGCTGGCACTTTTGAAAGCCAAATGGAACGGCACCGCAGGGGTGTCGCGCTGCCTTCGCCGCTGCGGCCGACGCGGACCCCCGAGCGGATCAACAAGAGCGAGGCCGCCCTGGCGCCGCGCGAGCTGGTGTTCGGCAACGGGTTCGGCGGCTTCACTGAAGACGGACGGGAGTATGTGATCCTGATGCCTCCTGGGGTGACCCCTCCAGCGCCGTGGTCGAATGTCTTGGCGAACCCCGCCGGCTTCGGCACGGTCATCACGGAGAGCGGTGGAAGCTACACGTGGGCGGAAAATGCCCACGAACTTCGTCTGACGCCTTGGTATAACGATCCCGTCTCGGATCCAAGCGGGGAAGCCTTTTACATTCGGGACGAAGAGACCGGCGCATTCTGGTCACCAACCCCTAAGCCCGCAACCGGCCGCACGCCTTATGTGTGCCGGCATGGCCACGGGTATACGGTTTACGAACATACAGAGCAGCGGCTCGCCTCCGAAATGCACGTCTTTGTCGCCGCCGATGCGCCCGTAAAATGCGCACTCATTACCTTGCGCAATCTCTCGGACCGGCCGCGGCGCGTCAGCGTCACCGGCTTCTGCGAGTGGGTGCTCGGCGAGCGCCGCGACCTGCAGGCGATGCACATCGTGACCCGGCTGGATGCGCACACCGGCGCCCTTTTTGCCGGCAACGCCTTCAACTCCAGTTTCCCGGACCGCGTGGCTTTTTTCCAGTGCAGCGAAGGCCCCCGCACGTTCACCTGTGACCGGACCGAATTTCTGGGCCGCAACGGGTCCTCCGCGGCACCTGTCGCGTTGCTCCGCGAAGGCCTGGGTAACGCCGTCGGCGCGGGGCTTGACCCGTGCGCGGCCATTCAGGGCGAACTGACTATCCCGCCTCGCGAAGAGTGCCGGATCGCGTTCATTCTGGGCTGTGCGCAGAGCGACGACGAGGCGCGTGCGCTCGTGCAGCGCTTCAGCGGTTGCGACGGTGCCCGCCAGGCGCTGGAGGGCGTCTGGGAATTCTGGAAAAAGCAGTTGGGCGGCGTGTATGTGGAGACGCCGGATCGCTCCGTGGACTTCCTTGTGAACCACTGGCTGCTCTACCAGATCCTGACCGCACGGTTCTGGGGCCGCAGCGGGTTCTATCAGTCCGGCGGTGCCTTCGGGTTCCGTGATCAGTTGCAGGATTCGCTGGCGTTCCTGTATGAGTGTCCGTGGTTGACGCGCCCCCACCTGCTGCTCTGCGCCGCGCGCCAGTTTCCGCAGGGCGATGTGCAGCACTGGTGGCATCCGCCCAGCGGACGCGGGGTGCGGACCCGAATCTCCGACACGGCACTCTGGTTGCCCTATGCGGTCAGTCGCTACGTTGAAGCCACCGGCGATACCGGCGTGCTGGACGAGAACGTTCCGTTTTTGGAGGGGCGCGCCCTCGGGCCGGAAGAGGAGTCTTATTACGACGTGCCCACTGTCAGCGACCAGACGGCCACCCTCTATGAGCACTGTGCCCGCGCCATCCGGCACTCGCTGCGACTCGGGGCGCACGGCCTGCCGCTGATGGGTACCGGCGACTGGAACGACGGGATGAACCGCGTCGGACAGGGCGGGAAGGGCGAGAGCGTGTGGCTGGCGTTCTTCCTGCACGATGTTCTTAAGCGATTCGCCACGCTGGCCACAGGAAACGGCGACGAACCCTTCGCGCGAGAGTGCCGTGAAAAGGCGCTCAGCCTGGCTCAGTCGGTCGACTCCCAAGCGTGGGACGGCAAGTGGTATAGGCGCGCTTATTTCGATGACGGCAAGCCGCTCGGCTCAGCGGCCGACGAGGAGTGCCGCATCGACTCGCTCCCGCAGAGCTGGTCCGTGATTTCAGGGGCAGGCTCGTCCGAGCACCGGGCGCAGGCGATGCGCTCCGCAAGGGAATTGCTCGTGGATACAAAGTGGCAAGTCATCCGCCTGTTCACACCGCCGTTCGATTCCGGTGCCCATCAGCCCGGCTATATCCGCGGATATGTGCCGGGCGTGCGGGAAAACGGGGGGCAGTATACGCATGCTGCGGTTTGGGTGGCCATGGCCTGCGCGGAGATGAAAGACGCTGCTGAAGCCTGGCGTCTCGTCCCGCTACTGAATCCGATCCGCCACGGCGACACCGCCGAGGCAATTAGCCGGTACCGCGTCGAGCCCTACGTGATGGCAGGCGATGTCTACACCGCCGAGGGACATGAGGGCCGCGGGGGTTGGACGTGGTACACCGGTTCTGCCGGCTGGATGTACCAGTTTCTGGTCGGACGCCTGCTGGGGTTGCGCGTTCGAAAGGACACGTTGACCATCGAGCCTGTTCTGCACCCGGAGTGGCCGGAATACACGGTACACTACCGGTACCGGAATACGTTCTACCATATCCGTGTGGTCAAGGGCGGGTCCAACCCGCTCAACGCGACACGGGTCCTCGTGGACGGAGTTGAACAGTCGGACCGGACCATTCACTTGGTGGACGACGGTCAGGACCGGGCCGTAGAAGTGGAGATTAGATAGGCTTGCTCCAAGCATCCAACACTCGTTTTTCTCTCCTGGTTGCCCGGCTGTTTTCAATACCCGCCACCTCGGGTTCCGCTTGGACGTATTTGTGCTTAAAGAGCATGCGGAGCGCGTTCATATCCTTCTCGTCGGAGTCCTCGGGACCGTTCGAGGTGTCTTCTTTTTTCATGGGGGCACGTGTTTCCAGGGCGTCACCGTCGCTTCAGAGGTCGTCGGCTCTCAGGTCGATGAAGAAGAGGCCGGCCACCAGGTCAAGCAGTTCAAGCGGTTCAACGCCGGCATCAACGCCAACGAAGAGCACTTGTGCGCCAAGACCGACTTCCGCCGGACCGTAGTCCGGCCCGACGTCGCCCTCCACGGTGGCATCGGCCACGCTGACCTGAACGCCGCTTCGGCTTTCAACCCCAACGGGCAGTTTGGGCATGGGCCTGTTGCGAGGACCGGGCAAGCCCGCATACACCGTGGCGTACGATCCCACGAACGCTGCGGCCAGGTTCGTTGCGCGGACATCCAAAGCAGTGCCCG
>JBBRJN010000386.1:0-3402 GCA_038219365.1 Kiritimatiellia bacterium
ATACAGACGCCAGAAAGGACTGAATACGTTGGGGTAGTTCCAGTACGGGCGCCTGGAAAGAAACCCCGCCTCATGAACGGTTAGCGCATCATCCGGGCGCACGCCCAAAGGGTAGAAGGTTACGCCCTGACCGGAGAAAGGGTTCGTGTAAGCGCCCAGCTTCGCGTAATAGGCTTTCGAAAAGGACATGTGCGCATCGTAAGGGAGTGGGTCTTGGGCGTCAATTGAATAGGGCCGAAAAAGACACAAAAAAGACCCAAGCGGACATAGACGCGGCGAGTCCTTACTTGTTATTTTAATAACGCTATGTTTGCTGTTTGAATCCGGTCGGGTAACGGGGCGGGAGCTGAACGATTATGGGCATGTTTGAAACCACAGGGATGACCAAGGATGTCGCTGATAGAAAGGCGAACACGTTAAAAAAATTGCAACGCATGCGAACGGCGTTGCGCCACGAGGAGCCTGACCGTGTGCCGGTCAGCGATTTCTTCTGGGGCGGTTTCATCAAGCGGTGGCGCGAAGAACTCGGCCTGCCTGCGGACGCCAACCCCTATTATTATTACGACTTGGACTGGATCTGCACGGTGCCGAACATGGACCCGTGGATACGGCCGTTCGAGACGCTGAAGGAGACCCGGCAGGAGGTGACGGTCAGGACCGGCTTCGGCGCGATCATGCGCAAGGTCTTTGATTTCCCGATGCCGGAGTTTATGGGCTTCGAGATCGACACCCTTGAAAAGCTGGAGGCAGCGGTCAAAACCTTTGACCGCCCCGACGACCCGCGCCGTTTCTTCAGCGCGGGCGACAACCAGATCGCGGGCGTGGGCGACGGCTTCGAGCGCAACTCCCCGCCGTGGGTCGAGACCGTCCGCTCGCTGTGGCCCGATTTCCCCGTCTTCGGCAGCATCATCGAAGTCAACGAGTGCCTGACCCGACTGATCGGTCCGGAGAATCACATGTACTGGGTCGGGCTGGAGCCGGAGCGCATGGAGGCGGTGATCGCCGCGATCGGCCGGTTCTATCTGGCGTGCGCCAAGGCCGAGATCGAGGCAGCAGCCGGCAAGCTGGACGGGTTCGTCATCTGGGGCGACTTCGCCTACAAGAATGGCACGTTCATGAACCCCGAGTTCTGGCGCGAGCACTACAAGCCGTGGGTTAAGGCGATTGCGGACCACGCGCACGCACACGGGCTGATGGTGATCTATCACGGCTGCGGCAATGTGAACCGCGTCATTCGCGACTTTGCGGAGATGGGGATCGACGGCTATAATCCGCTGGAGGTAAAGGCCGGCATGGATGCGGTCCAGTTGCGCCGCGAGATCGGGCACACGCTGGGCTTCTGCGGCAACAGCGACATGCAGGTGTGGGAAACGGGCGATGAAGCGGCGATCCGCCGCGAGGTGCTGCGCAAACTCAACGCGGCCAAAGGCGGCGGTTACATTTTCCAGTCGGATCACTCGGTCGCCAGCAACGTATCCGGCAAGACCTACGACAGCATTGTGAAACTGGTTCGCGAATACGGCAACTATCCGCTCAACTTGGGCGAGTTCGACGAAATGATTTAAGGAGCTGTTATGATCGCTGCGAATCCGCTGCTCGGGACGTTGATGCATGCGGTGGGTGCCACGTCGGCTGCCCTCTGCTACACGCCGCAGAAAAAAGTGAAGGGCTGGTCGTGGCAGACCTACTGGGTCACGCAGGCGGCTTTCTGTTGGCTGGTCCTGCCGCTTCTCGGGGCCTATCTGACGATCCCTCAGTTGGCGCAGGTGCTCCGCGAGGCACCGCAGGACGCGATGACGAGATGCTTCCTGCTGGGCGCGGCCTATGGCATTGGCGGCACGGCTTTTGGACTGGCCATTCGCCACATCGGCTTTTCACTGACCTACGCGTTGGCCGTCGGCCTTTCGAGCGTACTGGGAACGATCCTGCCGCCTCTGGTTCGCGGCGAGTTCACAGCACTGTTCGCTAAGACGGGGTCGGGCTGGGTGATGTCGGGAATTGTGGTGGGGACCATCGGGATTTTCTTGTGCGGACTCTCCGGACGGCTCAAGGAACTTGATGTGGCAGGAGACAAAGAGCGTTCGGATTTCTGCATTGCCAAGGGGGTGCCGCTGTGCCTGCTGGCCGGTGTTCTTTCGGCGGTGTACGGCTTTGCGTTGGAGGCCGGAGCACCGATCGCCAGCGTTGCCGAAGCGCATGGCGCGGGAATTTTTAATGGAAACGTCACCTATATTTTCGCTAACTCCGGAGCTTTTCTGACCACGCTGATCTATTGCCTCTACCTCAGTTTCAAGCATAAGAGCTTCGGCGAATGGGTCAGCATTCCCGCTGGAGAGGAGAACGCCTCATTGACGAACAATGTGTGGCTGGCGATTTTGACAGGATGCCTTTGGTACGGACAATTTTTCTTCTACAATCTGGGGCACGTGCGCATGGGGACTTTCAAGTTTACCAGTTGGGCGATTCACATGATCATGCTCGTGCTCATCAGCAATGCGCTGGGGCTGGTCTTGCGTGAGTGGCGCGGCTGCAAACCGCGGACGTGGCTGGCGGTCGGCGTGTCGCTGACGGTGCTGGTGAGTGCCGTGCTGTTGTTGACTTATGGAAATTATCTGGGCGCAGCGCTTGCGAAAGGGTAGGTGCGTGATGAGGCGAGGTACTCTTCCCGTGTTGTTTGCGATGCTCTTCGGCTGTGTTCGCGCCGCCGAGCCTGATCCCGGGTGCGTGAGCTGGGATACGCCAAGCGCGGACAGTAACGGCACGATGCCGCTGGGCAACGGCGAGGTCGCGCTGAATGCGTGGATCGAGCCGTCGGGCGACCTGCGGTTCTTCATCTCGCGCACCGACGCGTGGGACGAGTACGGACGCCTGCTGAAGGTGGGCGGCGTGCGCGTGCGGATCGGCGACGGAAATGCTGAACACACAAAGGTTTTCAGGCAGACGCTTACCGTGCAAGACGCGACCCTGCGGGCGACGTACGGCGAGGGCACCTCGCGGGTGGAGCTGAAGCTGTGGGTGGACGCCAACCGTCCGGTGATTGTTGTTGAAGCCACAAGCGCCCAGCCGACCGAGGCGAGCGCGGAGCTGGAACTCTGGCGCACCAACGAAGTCACCGTTGTTAACGAGTGCAGCGATGTGCTGAACGGCTGTAAAGACCGGCAAACCGTGACGACGCGCGATACCGTTTTGGCGGGACTTAAAGACCGCATCGGCTGGTATCACCGCAACGCGCAGTCCGTCGGGCCCGAACTCTGCGGCAAGATCCAGGGCATGGCGGAATTCCCGCGGCCCGATCCGCTGCTGCACCGCACCTTCGGCGGTTTGATCGCTACGGAGCGCGCAAAGAAAGGCGACGACCACACCTTGCTTTCGACACGCGGCACGCGGCACGTGTTTGAGATC
>JBBRJN010000387.1:0-3398 GCA_038219365.1 Kiritimatiellia bacterium
GTATGGATGCGGTTGAGAAACTGCTTGAGGAAGCGTTCGAGTTCGCCGAGGATGATGCGTGCGGCAGGAGCGTCATAGCGGCTGGAGGCAAAGCTCAGGAGCCGGATGTTGAACTCGCCGAGGGCTGCGCTGGCATCGTCCGTGAGCGCACCCATGCGCGAAAGGCGGTAAAAAACGCCGCGCGCGGTCTCGTAGTCAAGCGTCTCGAGGCCGGTCTTGTTGAAGAGGCGGACCGTTTCGCGCAGGGTGCCGATGAGTTCCGAGAGCAAGTCGCGGGTGTCGGCGTCGTTAGGTTCGAGGTCGTCACGGCGGCGGGCTTCAAGCCAGAGCAGGAAGGCGGCGGACTCATCGGCGAGGCGGTAGCGGAACTTGCGGCGGCGGGTGTCCTTGTAGCCGCGCAGGCGCTCTTTTTCGAGGCGGTCGGTGATCAGGTTCCAGAGCAGAAGCTGGCGGATGTCCTGATTGAAGGCGTCATGCGTGTAGGCGGCGTCGTCGAGGCTGGAGCGGACAGCGGCGTAGAGGTCATCGTGGAGCGGCTCCAGCTCATGTTCGCGGCGGAAGGCGAGCAACGCTGCGAGGACGGAGACATAATGAAACGCACGTTCGGAGAGCAGCAGATTGCCGATCTCCTTGTTGCGGTTCTGGAGCAGTCCCGCCGCGTCAGGCGTCTGCGAGGTTGTGAGTTCAGAAGGCATAAACAAAGTGAGGGCATGATAGCAAAACAGGAGGTCTTGATGCAACCAAGTTGCCTAAAGGCGGGACACCAGTACACCAACGGAATGCGCATAACGTTTTGTCGAGCGTCAGAATTTAAAAGGTCGGTTGAGAGAAGGAATCCAAACGGGGTCGATACTGAGTTCGAGGGCTCGCGCTTTGCCGGGAATCCACTGGACGATCTGACGCAGCGTGGTGTACGCTATTTCCGTTGTGGTCTTGCGGAAGCGCCCTAGCAAGCACTGATGAGCGCGTTCAACCGCGCTTTTACAGGACGCATAATAGATGCCAATCACGGGAACCGGGAACCGGTATGTTGTCGGAAAAACCTATGCGATGCTAGTGCGAAAAGGTAGACTGTGCTCGATGGTTTGGAAACGCCGAAAACGAGGAGTCGAGAATGTTTGTAAAAACACGAGTCAGTCCGGTGTGCGTGTCGTTATGTCTGGCCATGGGTTCGTGCGCGTGGGCCCAGAACTGGACGACTGTCAAGCTCAACAGTTTCGCGGTGACGAATGAGGTTGGAGCCGTCATCGTGCTCGGCACGGTCACCAACGTGTGGACGGCGGGCATGACGAAGGAGGCGGTGTACGACACTAGCACGGCCACCTATTTTGACTCCTATCAGACCCAGAACGCATGGGCGGGCTTCCAGTTGCCGACGCCGAAGCTCGTCACCCGCATCCGCTACTGCGGGCGCACGGGGCAGGAGGCCCGCATGGCCGGCGTGCGCTTCGAGGGCGCGGACAACCCCGATTTCACCAGCGCTGTCACGATCTGGACGCATACGCCGCCGGCCGGATGGGCGGGCGATACGTGGCTGGACGTGACGGTCACCAATGCGATCTTCCTGCCCTCCTTCACCTATCTGAGAATGATCGCGCCGGCGGCGGGGTCGAACGGCGGCAACGTGCGCGAGGTGGAGTTCTACGGCGTTGACCCGGTTGTCGGCGGGGCTCCGCCCGTCCCCGTGCTGGCTTTCGCGGACAGCGCGAACTGGTACGCGCATCTGCGCTGGTCGGTTGACGCCAACGCCATGGTCTACGAGGTTCAGCGCAAGCTTGCAGATGAGGCGGACTACACCACGATTCTGAGCGACTACAATCGCAACGCGGGCGCTAACACATGGCGCGACCCGCAGCTGCTTTACGCGGACGCGCAGTACCGCATCCGGGCGCGCAACACGCTCGGCGACTCGGACTGGTACACGTTCACCGCCGTCGCACGCAACGCGGCCACCGGCACCCTGTTCGGCAGCGAGGGGTCGTACATGAACAACGGCCAGACCTTCGGCAAGTCCTACGACGCCAACATCGACACCTTCTTCGACGGCCCCGATTCGTCCGGGGGCAACAACCTTTGGAGCGCCATCGACATGGGTCAGGCGCGGACGGTCACCGGCATCCGCTATGTGCCGCGACGCGAGTTTCCAACCCGCATGACCGGCGGCCTGTTCCAAGGGGCCGACAACACCAACTTCACCGGTGCGGTGACGTTTTACACGATCACGGCGGCTCCGCCAACCAACGTCACGACCGAGACGGTCCTTGCTTCTCCCGTCTCGTACCGCTACGTCCGCTACCTCGCGCCCAACGGCGGCTGGGGCAACGCCGCTGAGGTCGAGTTCGACCTCGCGCCTGCTGCGCCGAAAACGCCGCTCGGCTTTGCGGCCGTGAGTTCCGACCTGACGAACGACTACCCCGTGCTGACGTGGTCGAACGCCACGTACACGGTGGTCGCATCCAGCTGCGTATATCGCGCGACCGCACCCGGTGGACCCTACACGGCGCTGACGCCGGACGGGCTCTGCGGACGCACCCTGACAGACACCACCCTTGCGGTCGGCGTGCTCTATTATTACAAGGTCAGCGCACTCGGCACGAACAGCGACGGCGGCATGCTGGAGAGCCCTCTGTCTGCCTATATCACTTATCGCCGTTGCACACGCATCGAGCGCGATTGGAGCGCGTTGTCATCGCTCAAGGCCGGCATGGCGCCTTTCCGCATCGGGTGGACGTATGGATCTAATTCGAACAATCCTGCCCTCGACTCCGTCACGATGTTTGACAATTCGATCAGCACTTTCCCTGATGTCACTCCCAGCGCCTGCACGGTCGGCGTGGACCTGGGCAAGCCGTACGGCGTCAGCAAGATGCGCTTCAGCCCTCGGGCAAATATTATCTCGCGTGCGAACGGCGCGGTGTTGCGCGGTTCGAACGACCTCTCCTCCGCTACGACGCTGGCGACCTTCGCCAACGGCGCGGCGAACGTTTACACCGTCAACGCGACCACCAACACCGAGCCGAACCGCTATGTCTTCGCCACGCGGTTGGACGGGGCGGATTTCTACGGTAACATTGCCGAGCTTGAGCTATACGGCTGGGCGGGTGACGACCTGACGAACGTGCTGACCGCACCGCTTTCGGTGGCGTTAACCCTTCAGTCGGGCTCGCTGGGGGTGAGCTGGTCGGCGGGCAACGCCGCCACGTCGTACCGGGTCGAACGGATGCCGGCGGACGGCTCAAGCGGCTGGGCGACGGTCGACACGGTTGCGACGACCAGCCTCAACGATTCAGGTGTTGTCATGGGCGTGCGGTATCTCTATCGCGTGGCTTCGCTGCGGACGACGGAAAGTGGCGAGGAGGATGCCTATTCCGACTCCTATCTGGGCGTCGCGTACACGC
>JBBRJN010000388.1:0-3387 GCA_038219365.1 Kiritimatiellia bacterium
ATGCTGCTGCAGATTCCCCAGGGCGCCCTGCCGGTCCAGAACGGCTTCCGCACGCGCGGCATGCCCGTCACGCTGGAACCCTATGCCACGCAGACGTTCGACTATTATTTCTATTTCCCGGCACCTGGCCCGGCTCCGCATTATCCGGTCCAGGTGGCCCAGGACGAGCGCTTTGTGACCGGCGCGGAGCCCTTTACCCTGAACGTGGTGGCGAAGCTGAGCCGCCTCGACACGGAGTCGTGGGACTACGTCTCGCAGAACGGCACGCCCGAGGAGGTGCTGACGTTCCTGAATGCCGCCAACCTGAACCGCATTGACCTCGAGCGGACGGCCTGGCGGATGAAGGACAAGGCCGTTTTCGAGAAGATGATCGCGCTGCTCGAAGCGCGGCACCTCTACCAGGACACGCTCTGGTCCTACGGCCTGTTCCACGATGTGCCCGCCATTGCCGCCGAATACCTGAAGCATTCCGATTTCGCCAACCATTGCGGGGCGGCCATTCAGACGCGCTTGCTGAGCCTCGATCCGGTGGAACGGAAGACTTATCAGCACCTGGAATATGCGCCCCTGGTCAACGCCCGCGCGCACCAGTTTGGCCGGAAGCGCGAAATCTTGAACGACCGGTTCTATGATCAGTACCAGCGCTTTCTCGCCGTGCTGAGTTGCCGCCCCGCGCTGGACCAAGACGACCTCCTGGGCGCCACGTATTACCTGCTGCTACAGGACCGCGTGAGCGAGGCCATGGGCCTGTTCCGGAAAATCGATCCGGCCCGCCTATCCACCACCTTGCAATACGATTATGTCCAGGTGGTGATGGACTTCTACCGGGCCGACACGGCCCATGCGCGCGCCATCGTGGATCGCTATCGTGACGAGCCCGTGCCTCGGTGGCGCAAGCTGTTCGCCGAGGCCGGCAGCCAGCTGGACGAGCAGGCCGGGAAGGTAGCGGCCGTGACCGATGTCGACGACCGCCTCCAGGCCCAGACGCGGGCGGCGGCGGCCGAACCCGGTCTGGATTTCAAGGTCGAGGCGCGCCAGATCACCCTCCATTATCAGAATGTGGAGGCCTGCCGGGTGAATTACTATCCCATGGATATCGAGCTGCTGTTCTCGCGCAATCCGTTTGTCCAGCAGCAGACCGACCAGTTTGCGTTCGTGAAGCCGGCGGAGTCGCAGGAGGTCCGGCTGCCGGTCGGCCAGACGAGTTTGACCCTCGATATTCCCAAGCGTTTCTACAGCAGCAACGTGATGGTGGAGATCGTGTCGGGCGGCATCCGCCGGTCCGCCGCCTATTACGCCAACTCGCTGGGCGTGCAGGTCATCGAAGCCTACGGCCAGGTGCAGGTGGCGGACGAGGCGACCTCGAAGTCCCTGTCTGGCGTGTATGTTAAGGTTTACGCCCGGATGAAGAACGGGCAGGTCCGGTTCTACAAGGACGGCTACACGGACCTGCGCGGGCGGTTCGACTACGCCTCTCTCAACACCAACGAACCGGAAGACCCAGATCGGTTTTCGCTGCTGATCCTGAGCGAGACATCGGGCGCCGTCATTCGCGAGGCGACTCCCCCGAAGCGGTGAAGGACTCTCTCCGCTTTCGCGACCCGCTTCCTGCGGCTTTGCCTGATGTCGCGAAAGGCGGTGTGGCGGCATACTGTTACAGATGATTGCAACCCCTCCAGTGTTGAAGGTGCTCCACATTGAGGACAACCCGGTGGACGCCATTTACGTCAAGGAAATCCTGGCGGAAGCCGGCGCGCGGTGGGATCTCCAGCATGTGCGTCGGCTGTCCGACGGGCTGCGGGTGCTGAGCGAGAAGGCCTTCGACGGGGTGCTGCTCGATCTGGATCTGATTGACAGCCGCGGGCTCGAAACGCTCGACACCGTGCGTCGCGTCTATCCCGCCATCCCGATCGTGGTGCTCAGCGGGTTTCAGGATGAAACCTTCGGCTACCGATCCCTTGAGCGGGGCACCCAGGACTATCTCGTCAAGGGCCAGATCGACGGTGCCACCTTGATCCGTTCCATGAAGTATGCCGTTGAGCGCAAGCGAACCCAAACCGCGCTGCAGGAAAGCGAGGCCCGGCTCAAGAGCATGTTTCGCGACTCTGCGATCGGAATGGTGTTTGTGTCGCTGGAGTGGGTGTTTCTCCAGGTCAATCCCGCCTTCTGCGAGTTCCTCGGCTGCAGCGAGAAGGAGCTGGTCGGAAAAACCGTCCGAGACGTGACCCATAGCGATGACTGGCAGAAGACGGCCGTCAAGCTGGAGGCGCTGCGAGTCGGAGAAAATCTTTTTAATTTTGAAAAAAGGTACAAGCATGCCAACGGCCACGCGGTGTGGGGGGAAACGCGCGCCGTTCTGGTGCGTGACGGGGAGGGCAAGCCCGCGTATATCGTGGCGCAGGTGTTGGACGTCACCGCCCGCAAAGGCGCCGAACTGGCCTTGCGCCAGAGCGAGGCCCGTTTCCGCACCCTCACCGAACGCGCGACGGACCTGATCCTGATTCTCGATCCGCGCGGCGTCATCCAGTACAAGAGCCAGAACGTCGAGTATGCGCTGGGGTTCCCCGAAAACGTCGGGAACGGAGAAAACATCTGCGAGCTGGCCCATCCCGAGGACCGTGCCGAATTGCAGCATCTGTTCATGGCGGGGGTCGAACAGCCCGGCGCTATCCGGAAGGCGGAGGTGCGCCTGCGCCACAAGACGGGAGCCTGGCGGGTGATGGATGCGGTGGCGCGCAACCTGCTGAACGATCCGAACATTCACGGGGTGGTTTTGAACTTGCGTGACATCACCGAGCGCAAGGAGGCCGAGACGGCCCTGAAGGAGAGCGAGGCCCGCTTCCGCGTCCTGGTTCAGCGCGCGCCCGAGGCTATTCTCGTTCACGACATCGATGCCGACCGTTTCGTGGAGGCCAACTTCAACGCCGAGCGCCTCTTCGGCTGTCTCACCGAGGAATTGTTGCGGTCGGGGCCCCGCCGCTTTTATGTGGCCAAGCAGCCCGACGGGCGGCCGCTCGAAGAGGCGATGCGTGATCAGATCGCGCGTTCGCTGGCGGGCGAGGAGGTCGTATTCGAGCGGGAGTTCCGGAGCGCCGACGGCCGCGATATCCAATGTGAAGTCCGTCTGGTGCGGCTGCCGTCCTCGACGCGCAAGCTGATCCGCGCCAGTTTTCTTGACATCACCGCCCGCAAGAAGAGCGAGGACGCGCTCCGTGAGAGCGAGGAACGGTATCGCGCCCTCTTCGAATCCAGCCGCGACGGCATCGCCTTCACCGATTTGACCGGGCGCGTCCTGCGCGCCAATTCCGCCTACTGCGCCATGCTCGGATACGCGGCGGACGAGGTTCTCACGATGACATATCAGAGCGTGACCCCGGGGCCGTGGCG
>JBBRJN010000389.1:0-3385 GCA_038219365.1 Kiritimatiellia bacterium
GGACAGCATCCGGCGCGGGCTCCGCGTGGACCGGTCGGTCGGCGAGGTGTCCTTCCTCACGCCGGGTCCTGCGGCCGGCCTGCGGGTCCTGCGGCAGTTCATTTCCCGGAAGCTCGAAGCCTATCCCGACGCAAGCCGCGATCCCTCGGTGGACGGCCTATCGAATCTCTCTCCGTACCTGCACTTCGGCCAGCTCTCGGCCCAGCGCGTCGCCCTGGAAGTGAGTGCCGCCGAGGCGGGGATGGCAGCGAAGGCCGGGTTCCTTGAGGAGTTGATCATCCGGCGGGAGCTCTCGGATAACTTCTGTCTCTACAACCCCCGCTACGATACGACGCTCGGCTTTCCCGCGTGGGCCGCGCGAACGCTGTCCGAGCACGAGGGTGACACGCGGCCCTACGTGTATCCGCGCGACCGCCTCGAAGCGGGCGACACGCACGACGCTCTCTGGAATGCGGCCCAGCAGGAGATGGTCCAAAGCGGCAAGATGCATGGCTACCTGCGCATGTACTGGGCCAAGAAAATCCTCGAGTGGACCCCTTCGCCTGCGGAAGCGCTGCAAACGGTGATCGATCTGAATGACCGGTTCGAACTCGACGGCCGGGACCCGAGCGGTTACGCGGGCGCGGCCTGGTCCATTGGCGGCGTTCACGACCGCGCGTGGGGCGAGCGCCCGGTCTTCGGTAAAGTCCGCTACATGAGCTACAATGGCTGCACGTCCAAGTTCAACGTGCCTGCCTATATCGGAAGGGTGGCTAAAACATGACGGAGAACAACCCGCGCACGGTTCTTGAGGAGCTGCTTCGAGCACAGCGGTTTGCGGTACTCGCGACGGCGCAAGCCGGGGCGCCCTATGCAAACCTGGTCGCGTTCGCCGTAACGCCGGATTTGAAGGGGGTGCTTTTTGTGACGCCGCGCATGACCCGCAAGTACGACAACCTGCTGAGCGACCCGCGGGTTGCCCTGTTGATCGACAGCCGTGCCAACCGCGTCGCGGACTTCCATGCGGCCGTCGCGGTGACCGTCCTCGGGCGGGCCTCGGAACTGGCCGGGGCGGAGCACCAGGCCTGTCTCGGCGTGTATCTGGAGCGGCACCCCAGTATGCGGGAGTTCGCCCATGCTCCGACAACCAGCTTGTTCCGCGTCAGCGTCGAGCGCTATGTGCTGGTGGATCACTTCCAACACGTCGTAGAAATGGACGTGGGCCACTAGCTATCGTGCTGACCTATCGGGTACGCGTCTCCACGCTCTCCGCTTTCAGCGCCAGGCCGCGCAGCATACCGGAGAAAACGATCTTGTGCAGCGGCCAGATGGCGTACCAGTACGCAAGCCCCGCCAACCCCAGCGGATCAAACATCGCCATACGAGACGGCGTCGGATCCGCCGATCTCAAACGTCCGGCTCACGTGCGTCGGGTAACGAAGCGCTTCCAGCAGGTAGGCAAGTACGTCTTCGATGGCTATCGGCTGTGCGGGCACGTTCACCCATTTGGGAGTCACCATGACCGGCAGCCGTTCTACCAACGCCCGGATCATCTCGAACGACAAACTGCCCGACCCGAGGATGATGGAGGCTCGCAGTTCGATGACCGGAACGCCGGAGGTGCACAGGATTTGGCGAAGATATTGCGGTTTGTGCGCCAGGCACCGCACGCGGAATCCTTGGCGTACCAGCAACGGCAGTAACCGTCCACCCACATAGCCGGTGGCCCCTGTCAACAGAATCAACTCCGGCTCACTCATTTCTCCGCACTCCTTGACGTGTTGCCTTGCTCGGACATTACGGGCGCACCTTTCGAAACCCGAGCGTGATCTCGCCCAACCGGATGCCCCCTTTGGTCATGACGGCGCGGTGAAGAATGACTTCGTCGTCTATATGGAACACGGCACGGTCTGCCAGTAACTCTCTGTGTTTTGGATGCACAACGAAACGGCGCTTCCAGTCGTCGAGCGTACGCGCATAGTGAACCCCGATGTTTTCAATATCTTCGCGCGTACACCTCTGCTCTCCCGCGGTTCTCACGACAGGCGCGTCCGCGCCCGTCCGTACGTTCGGCTTGACGTGGCGACCGGAAAACGGTCCCATTGTGCGGCTTTTGCCACCTCCGTCAACGCCCGGCATAAAAAAACGCCCGTCCGGACCGGCCATGAGCATAACTGTCGGGCCGCATAAAAAAATTCCGCGTCTTGAAATCAATACCAACCTGTGCCGCGATGTATTCGGACCCAATTCAACTTCCAACGCTTAATTTTGAATGCTCAAGGGAAAACCGACACGAGCTGCACGGCGTCGATGTGGACGGTGCCGCGCGAGCCGACGACGGTGAAAAGCACCGATGCGGGCTTACCTGCATCGAAACGGAACGTGCCGACGGATCCGAAGCCGTTCGCGCCAGCGGGTGCCCGGGTCTGATCGACGGTCACGGTCTTCTCGCCCTCCGCGCTCACGATGGTCACGCGCGCGGCCTTGGCGCGGTTCTGGTGCGGCAGCCACGCGACGCGCACCTCGTACGAGCCGCTTTTTTGAACGGTGAACGGAAAGCGCGCCGCTGCTGCCGCGTCGCTGGAGTAGAGATAGCCCTCGCCGACGTACCCCGTGAGCGTTCCCGAATCGCTCCAGCCGCCGGACAGGTCGGCGGCCTCGTCGTCAATCACGATCCCCGGAAGCTTCGCGGGATCGAGGCCGGGACCGCCGAAGTCCGCGGGTTGCGCGTCGAGCGGCATCGCGAGCGGCCCTTCCGCCGGCGTCGCGCGTCGCATGGCACCCGGCTGGGACATCAGACTCTTGAGCAGGTCCAGATGCTGCTCGTACACGCCGCGCGGCGATGTCCCCTGACGCACGCAGATCCAGGCGGCCTTGCCCACGATCTCGCCCATCATGCCGCAGGTCTTCATCACGCGTACGGGGCCGAGCGCCTCGTGCGTCACGCTGATGTCGCGCCCCGCCATAAACAGGTTGGTGATGTTGCGGCTGTAGAGGCAGCGGTAGGGCGCCCAGTACGGGCTCTTGTAGCTGTAGTTCGTGCCCGACGTGCAGTAAGCGATGAACTCGTTGCCCTCCTGCCCTTTCGAATAGGCCGGGTTCGGCAGGTGGAGGTCGATGTGCCACGAGCAGGGGAAGCAGCCGTCCGGAAAGGCCTTGCCCTGGCGGAAATCGTCGCCCGAGAGAATCACGTCGCCGAGCAGGCGGCGCGACTCGCGCTTGCCCGCGATGTAGGCGGACCAGCCGAGCCGGTAAGTCGGATAGAGCTTGTCGACGTTTTTCAGCGCGTCCCACGCGCCGTACATCGCGCGGAAGTTCAAGTCGCGGATGCGCTCGATGTCGTTGGCCGAATCCTTGTCGAAGCCGCTCTCCCAGAACCACCCTCCAAGATTGCTAAGCGGCGAAT
>JBBRJN010000390.1:0-3379 GCA_038219365.1 Kiritimatiellia bacterium
ATAAGTACCATCGGCATTCTTTACAGCTTTTGTTTTAAGAGCTCCAACATCTGAACCTGCATCGGGCTCGGTGAGCCATGCCCCATCGCCCACACAGCCTGCAGGCCATGCCCATGGTCAGGCGTTGAGATGAACACGGCGTCCAAGCGCTTCTCGGCGTCAAACATCACCCGAAAATCCTTATAGAGCCGCACGCCGGGGCAGGCCGTCCCCACCTTTTCGCGTCCCATCAACAGCGCCGTCTCATCGACATCGCACATCGCAACGATGTTTTCTCCAGCCTCATAGGCCGCGCTCCAATTGGCATGTCCGCACCCGCCGACGCCGATCACGCCGATGTTCAAACGTTCACCGACACGCTTCCGCGGACCTACCTTCGAGCGTGTAAGACTACGACACCCGCCTATTCCAAGCGCTCCCGCACAGAACCCGGCTGCCACCAGAAATTCTCTTCGTGTCTGCCTCATATCGACGTTCTCCTCACCCTCACGCTTTCGACACCTGAACCTTGCACCCTGAACTTAACCCGCATCGGCCAGCTCTCTCCGCCGCAGCACCGCGCAGCCCACAACCGCGATCAACAGTGGCATCAGCACCACGTTCCAAGCCAGCGATGCGCCCAAAACCCCGCCCTCAATCCGCTCGCCGCGCGTCAGCGCCGTCAGCGGCTCGGCCTGCAGGGCATGACACGACGCCTCGTGAACCCCGCGCGACACCCAGACGCCGATCCGGTTCTGCCACGCCTGCGCATCCTCGGCCGAAACAACCTCCACCACCGAGTTCCCAACCATCGTCAGAACCAGCAGCACCGTCGCCACAAACGCGGCGACGGGCAGCGAGAAACAGGCACTCAAGGTCAAGCCGAACGCCGCCAGCAACGCCAACACACTCCCTTGCACAAGCGCCGCCCGCGCCAGATTCGCCTCGAACGTCCCGCCCGGCGTCAGCAAGGAAACGTCCTGCCGGAACCGCACCAGCAACGCCGAGGCCCGCTTCGGGTCGCCTGTGTGCGCAAAGGTTAACTCGAACTCCTGCAACTCGCCTGTGTTGGCCCGCGCAGCGGGATCTCCGAGTCGGGGACCTGTTTTCTCGCGCGCTTCCGGAGCGAACGCCCGCGTATCCACCACGAACTCGATCACGTTCTGCGTAAAGTCGTCCAACGGCACTTCAACTGTCTTTTCCGGCCGCTCCCGGCAACTCAGCCGGCACACGCCCTTGACCTGCGCGCGCGTGCTGAACTCGGTGTCAAATTTCACCTGGACCGTGACCGGTTCGCCCTCCCGCAGCGGACGCGCCAAGCGGAACCGCCACCGCACCTGTTCGCCGGGGTTGATAACATCGTGCTTCTCCACGGCCTTCTCCTCTAACGTACGCAAGACAGCCCGCTCGCTCAAACCCTCCGGCAAGTCCTTCTTTGCGCTCATCTGCGCATAAACCTGCAGGGCCTCCTCTCGCGGCGTCGGCAGCACCGGCCGCGTCACACGCCGGCTGACAGGCCACTCCGCCTGCTCCGCCCCTCCATGCCGATAGAAGCGCCACGTCACCTGCGCATAGACCCCTGCATAGACGGCCGCAAGCAACGCCGCATTGAGGATCAGAAGCGCAAGCCATTTGCCGACCCAAAAGTCCGCCGCGCGTACCGGCTTGACAGCCGACAGGCTTAAGCGTTCGCTGTCGATCTCAGCCGCGAAGAGGGCGCACGCCGCCCACAGGGTCGCCAAGCACAAGATGCCGAAGGCGAACCCCAGTGTGTAACTCAGCAGAATATGCTGTTCGCCAGCGGGTGTGCCGTCGCCCTTGACCACCGCCGGAACCACCAGCACACAGACGGCCAGCAGCACCACCAGCGCCGCCACGGCCTTCGTGCGCAGAGAGCCTCGCAGCGCCAACACCGCCACGCCCGCGATCCGATGCGCCCACGCTGTCACAGCCCTGAACATGCGTTGCCCCCGCCCGTTCCGTTTTCAGACTTGAGAAACGGAGCCATCTCAAACGGTTTCACCAGCCCGTCCTGTGCCACCACCCGCAAGAAAAAAGCCTCCAGGCTAAGCGCCGGGTAATCCTGTACCACCCTCCGGCCCACACGCGCCTCCAGCTCACCCCGGAGCGCGGCGGCAGCCTCCTCGCTCAACCCTTCAATCAGGAAGCGGACCGCGTTCGGCTGGCGCAACAGCTCCGTGATTTTCCCTTCCGCACGCAACACGCCGCGCTCCAAAATCGCCACGCGGTCGCACACGTCCTCCACGTCTGCCAGCAGATGCGAAGTCATCAGCACCGTCACCCCTGTTTTGGCCAGCAGCCGCACCAGATCCTTCACCTCACGGCAGCCGATAGGGTCAAGGCCTGAGGTGGGCTCGTCGAGGATCAGCAGCTCCGGCGCGTTGACCAGCGCCTGCGCAAGCCCTACGCGCCGGGCCATGCCCTTCGAGAAGCGTCCCACCGCACGATCGGCGGCATGGGTCAGATCCACCATCTTCAGCAGTTCCTCCGTGCGCCGCACCGCCTGGCTACGCGCCATGCCGAAAAGGCTTGCGTAATACATCAGCGTCTCGCGCGGCGTAAGAAACGGATGCAGATGCGACACCTCCGGCAGATACCCGATCCGGGACTTAACGCGCGTGTCATTCGGGGCCGAATCCAGCACGCGGATCTCGCCTGCCGTGGGATGCAACAGCCCCAGCAACATCTTGATCGTCGTGCTCTTGCCGGAGCCGTTCGGTCCCAAAAGGCCAAAAACTTCACCCTGCCGCACCGAAAGGTCGAGCTCTTTGACAGCCTCGACCACCGGACGCAACCAGAAATCCTTGAACGTCTTTTTCAGCCCGCGGGTCTCTATGACATTCACGCTTTCCAATTTCTGCCTCCTCCTTCCTGATTCTAATCTTAATCCTACCCGAGGTCTCTCTCCTGAAAAGCAAGGCACCCCGCCGTCAGGAATATCGCACAGCAGGTCACCGCGTATGCCCCGGCCTCGGCCACGTACGGCCAGGCGATGCGACCGCCACGTGCCACCGCGTCACACAGCCAGAAGTGCTGCACATCCGGCATCACGCCCGCCAACAGGCCACGCAAAGAAAAGCCCGAGGCTCCCACCGCAAAGGAGTCTCCCGCCAAACCGAGGATCAGCACAACCGCACAAACCGCCAGTGCCGCGCCGGGCTGCAAGCGCGTGGCCAGCGCGGTCGCCAAGGCCACAAAGACCGCCAGCGCGAACAGCACCAGCAACGCGGCCGGGAGCACCCGCAAATTGAGCTCGGGATGATACAGCACCCATCCTGCTGCCGCATGGGCGTGTTCGCCGCCGCACCCTTGGCAGGCCGCCTCGCCATGCATCGGATAAAAGTTCCCAAAACGGTTATAAAAACCCGAAGCCGCGACC
>JBBRJN010000391.1:0-3374 GCA_038219365.1 Kiritimatiellia bacterium
CATGCACTTGATGGTTCCGTGTTGATCCAGTACCATTCACCTGTCATTGGTGTATACTAGACGAGTGCGGCGGCATGAGGATGTTTCTCACAAAACGCTGGAGGCACCTTGCGTGTCTACGTGAGGACAAGTCGAGCGGCCCAACGTTTGGGCAAGTGTGTCCTGATCAGAAGGAGTTTATGATCGACGTCTGTAACAAAGGATTTTGAAATGGGTAAAAATTGCGGTGCGGCTGGTAACAGCGGAGAAATCATCGTGGGGCGCCGAACGTTCATGAAGTCGTCATGTGCGGCGGCGGCGGCGGGGACGGCGTTGGCGCAGGGGCCTCTCGCAGCGTTTGCCGCCTCCTCGGGAGGCGCGGGGACGCCTGCCCTGCTCGGCGGCAAGCAGGCGCACGCCGGTGGCTGGCCGCGCTGGCCGCGTTGGGTACCGGAAACCGACGAGGCGGACCTGCTCAAGGTGATCCGCAGTGGACAATGGTCGCGGGCGGGCAAGGTAGCAGAGTTCGAAAAGCGGTGGGCGGAGGCCATGGGTGCCAAGCGCTGCCTCGCGGTTGTAAACGGTACGAACGCGCTCATCGCGGCGGTGGCGCAACTTGACATCGGCGCGGGCGACGAGGTAATCCTGCCTCCGTACACGTTTATCGCCACGCCGCAGTCGATCCTGATGAATGGCGCGATACCGGTTTTCTGCGATATCGACCCTGCAACGTTCCAGCTTGACCCGAAAAAAATCGAGGCGAAGATCACGCCGAAGACCCGCGCGATCCTGCCGGTACATATCCTAGGGCTGCCTGCTGACATGACGGCCATCATGGCCATCGCGATGCGACACAACTTGCTGGTGGTCGAGGATGCCTGTCAGGCGTGGCTCGCGGCGATCCACGGCAAGAAATGCGGCACGTTCGGGAACGCGGGCTGCTACAGTTTCCAGAATTCTAAGAACATGGCCATCGGCGAAGGCGGCGCGATCGTCAGCGATGACGAGGCTTTCATGGACCGCTGCTACTCGTACCACAATTACGGCAACGCGTATGGTACGGCGGTGGGCGCCGTCGGCGCGGGATCTGCCATGCTGGGGACGAAACTAAGGTTCACCGAGTACCAGGCCGCGATCGGACTGGTGCAACTGGCGCGACTCGAGGAGGAGTCCGTCAAGCGGCATGCGAACGCGGAGTACTTGAAGGGCAGCATTACGGGGATTCCCGGCATTGTGCCCTACACGCTGTCGCCCGGGGTCACCCGTGCGGCGTTTCACCTCTTCCCGTTCCGGTACAACAAGGAGGCGTTCTGCAATATGCCGCTTGGGACTTTCCTCAAGGCCCTCGGTGCGGAGGGGGTTCCCTGTTCGTCCGGCTACGCACCGCTCAATAAGATGCCTTATGTGAAACAAGCCTTCCAAACCAAGAACTTCAAGCGGATGTATGCGCCTGCGGAACTGGACTACGCGGCGTGGCTGGAAAGGAATCAGTGCCCCGAAAATGATCGGCTCTGCCAAGAGCTGGTGTGGCTTCCGCAGAACCTGTTGCTGGCGGAGCGACCCGGCATGGACGACATAGCCGCCGCGATCACGAAAATTCAGGCGCATGCGGAGAAACTTGCGAAGGCGTAACAAGAATTACCGAGAGAATTCGATTCAATCGAGTAATCTGATTCTTCTGAAGCGATAAAAAACCAATGAGTGTAAAACGACTAACGAAGAGAACGACTGCTCTTTGGATCGCGCTGGGTCTGCTTACTTTTAGCTGTTCCGGAGCGGAACTCAGTGTCGGGGTCGGGCGGATGGCGATCACCCCCGATACGCCGCCGGTCTGGCTTGCTGGGTATGCGTCACGCACCACGCCGGCCACCGGCATGATTCATCACGTGTGGGCCAAGGCTCTGGTAGTCGAGGATACTCCCAGTAACCGGGTGGTACTGATCACCGCCGACGTGCTCGGGCTGACGCGAGGGATCACGGCGATCGTGTCGGAACGGTTAAAAAACAGGTACGGGATTGAGCGGTCACACATTTTCTTCAACTCGTCGCACACCCACTCGGGGCCTGTCGTCTGGCCGAATTTAAGTGTCTGCTGCGATTTCACGCAGACCGAACTGCAGCAGGTCGTGGTGCAGAACCAAAAAATGACTGACAACATCGTCGCGGCCGTGGACATGGCCGTGAAGAATCTCGCGCCGGCGCGGCTGTCGATTGGGAGCGGCTCAGCGGGGTTCGCGATCAACCGCCGGAAACGCGAAGTCGCGCCTGTGGACCATACCGTGCCGGTGCTGCGTGTCGAGGCTCCGGACGGCACGGTGCGGGCGGTGCTCTTCAACTACGCCTGCCACAACACGACCCTGACGGGCGGCAACCTCCTGATCAACGGCGACTATGCGGGCTTCGCGATGTTGGAGGTGGAGGCCGCTTATCCCGGGGCGACAGCGTTCTATGTTCAGGGCTGCGGGGGCGATCAGAATCCTGACCCGCGCGGCACGGAGGCGCATGCCCGCAAGTTTGGCAAGGAACTGGCGGACGCGGTCAAGGGCGTGCTGACGGGGGAGATGAAGCCGGTGGGCGGGCCGCTGCGCATCGGGTTCGTGGAGACGTGCTTGGCCTTCCCGCCGTTTGACGCGGAGGCGTATGTCGAGGAACTTTTGGGGAAAGACAAGTTCCGACAGCGCAGAGCGCGGTTGATGCTGGAGGCGTATAACACGGGCAATCCGATCCGCTCGATCCCGTATCCGGTTCAGGCGCTGAGCTTCGGGAACAGCCTCACCGTACTTTGCCTGAGCGGCGAGGTCGTGGTGGACTACGCATTGCGGGCAAAGCGCGAATACACGGGAGAGAACCTGCTTGTGGCCGGTTACTGCAGCGAGGTGCAGTGCTACGTCCCGTCGTTGCGCGTGCTGAAGGAGGGCGGCTACGAAGCCAGCGACAATATGATCTATTATGGCCTCCCCGGACCTTTCACGGAGTCGGTTGAAGAAACCGTTTTTGACGCGATACACAAGGTGATGGCAGAGGTTGGCGCGAAGTTGACGGACTAGACAGCTCAGAACAGATTGAAGCGCCGCCGCAAGAACCATTCGGTCAACAGCAACAGAACGGCTACGAGAAAGAAGGCGGGATTTTCGAAGATCAGGAACTTCTCGCGCTGGATGACATTTTTGCGGACCGCCTCGCGCAGCATGTCTTCGAGCCGTCCGGTCTCGTCGAGCCCGAAGATGTGTTTCTCGCTGCTATAGGCTCGGAAGAGCTCGCGATCGGAACGGATGCGGGCGTTCTCTCCCAGAACATCGCCGACCAGCAGGAGCTTGTAGCGTATGCGGAGCACCTCCTGCCCGTCCTGCGAAGAGACCCGGAGCACGTAGCGTCCCGGCTTCAGTCCCGACAGT
>JBBRJN010000392.1:0-3374 GCA_038219365.1 Kiritimatiellia bacterium
ATTGCAGCACTGCTGGCACTCCTCGCCACAGCGTTATGGTTGCCGCTGGTCGTGCCCGGCGTGTTGCTGACCCTCGGCGTATACCTTTTCTTCCGTGACCCCGAGCGCGTTACGCCGGTTGACCCCCGTGCCGTGGTCAGTCCTGCCGACGGCATTGTCTGCCTGATCATGCAGACCCCGATCCCGGAGGTGTTGGGGGCCGCGGCGACCCCGGTCTGGCGCGTCAGCGTGTTCATGAGCGTTCTCGACGTGCATGTCAACCGCATGCCTGCCGCAGGCGCGATCCTCAAGACGCACTACATCCCCGGAAAATTTTTCAACGCCTCGCTTGATAAGGCCAGCGAGGATAACGAACGCCACCTTTACCTGATGCGGACCGAAAGCGGGCAGACGCTCGCCTTCGTCCAAATCGCCGGCCTCATTGCGCGTCGCATTCTCTGCCTCGTGCGTGAAGGTCAGACGCTGACACTCGGCGAACGATTCGGTTTGATCCGGTTCGGCAGCCGCGTGGATGTCTACCTGCCCCCGGGTGTGGAACCCGCCGTGCGCGTCGGCCAAATCATGGTAGCGGGCGAGACCTTGATCGCCCGCCTCTAACCCTTTCGCAGGTATCACTCATGGGCAAGTTCAGGTTCCGCAAGCGCAAACAAAAACAGCACGTTGAGCGTGAGATTCCGATCCGCACGATGATCCCGAATCTCGTGACTTTCATGGCCGCTGCCAGCGGAATCACCTCGATCCGTTACAGTTGCCAGAGACAGTGGAGCCTCGCAGTGATCGCGATTCTCGTGGCGTGCGTGCTGGACGGTCTCGATGGGCGCGTGGCCCGCATGCTGCGCGCCACCTCCAAGTTAGGAGCGGAGCTTGACTCGCTCTCGGACTTCGTGAGCTTTGGCGTGGCACCCGCCATCCTCGTCTACTACTGGATCATGGAGGTGGTGACCGAAACAAGCGCGGCTTACCCCTTCCGCGGTGTTTTTTGGGCGCTGGCGCTCTTCCATGCCCTGTGCTGCGCCTTCCGCCTCGCGCGCTTCAACATCATGATCGAGGACGGCCCCAAGCAGCCCTACTGGAAACATTTCTTTATGGGGCTGCCCGCACCCGGCGGAGCGGGCATTCTGTTGACGCCCATCATCTGGCAGCTTCATACCGACTCGGCCCTGTTTCAAACGCCGTGGATCGGCGGTGCCATGCTCATCACCTGCGGCGTTCTGATGGCCAGCCGCTGCCCAACCATCTCGGCGAAACACCTGCGGGTGCCAGCCAAATACATGGTGGCGGTCTTGCTTTTAGTGATGTTCGTAATCGGCATGTTGGTCTCGCAGTTCTGGCTGACACTCGGTGTGATCGGTGGCCTCTACCTGCTCTCCGTGCCGGTGTGTGGCGTGCTCTTCCTGCGCATGCGCAAACGCCACGACGCGAAACCTCCTCAGTCGCCGCAGCTTCCTGCCAGCAGCGGCAGCGAGCGGCTTCCGAGCTAGAGCCTGTTCGAAAAGATTTTGTGCCGCTAAAAATAACGGGTACTGGGCATCCTCGTCGCGCTCGCTGTTCACGACGAAGGGAGACGGGGACCGGCGGACGGCTCGGGGATCCGTCCCTACCGGACGCGGCCACACACGCCGGGAAGAGGGACGCTACTCGGACGCTACTGGGACGTTTCCCCTGTCTGCGTGCGTATCCGCACAAGCAGGCCGAAACGTCCGCAGGGCATTGCGGCAACGCATTACAATCATTCTATCGGATTGAGACTTTCGACCCAACCCCAATGAATTGGGCGCGGATCAACCCGCCAGCGCGGGCTTCACCGGGCCCAACACGCCCGAGGCGTCGTCATTCAGCGCCTCCGTGTCCAGCCCGTCGATCACGAGCACCGTGTTGACCGTTCCTCCGAAATCCTCATTCCACGTCCACACCACGTTGTGGTCCTTGTCCAGTTCCACCACTTTCCAGCCCGGCTTGAAATCCTTCTCGCTGTGTCCGGTCCAGTTCGCCATCACGATGTTGCCGCTCTTCAGAATCTGGAAGCCGGCGTAAAAGAAGTTGTTCAGACCTTCGGGCTGCTTGAGCACCGTGTCTTTCAGCAGTTTGCCTTCGGCGTCGAAGGTATAGAGCCCTTTCGAATACCCGCCCGAGAGCAACAGATGGCCGTCCGGAGCGTAAAGCGCCATGTAGGAGTTGCGCGGACGCGGCAGGGCGAACTTTCGTACGAGCCGCTTCTCGGCTTCCAGCCCCTTCTCCAGCGACACCTCGTACGCACCATCCTCAGCCGCCAACAGCAGCGTGCCCTTGGGCGTGAAGCGCATCAGCCGCACGTACTTGGCCGCTTTCGGCATCTCGTACGTCGCCGTCAGATTCTTCTGCGCATCATATTCGTACACCGTTCCGCTCTGCGTCCCCAAAAACGTCCGCCCGTCGGCCAGCCGCCGCACGGAGCGCACATCCTTCAGCGCGTCCGACTGAAAAGAGTCCACCTTCGCACGCGTGGCCAGATCATAGACGTCATACCCCTTTGACCGGCCGCACAGCAGGCGATTGTTGCCGATCAGCTGTAGATCAAAGGTGATCTCAGGCAATTTCAACGACCAGTTTTTCGACGCATCCGTCTGATCCACGTAGTGTACAGAACAATGCATGAAATCGCTCACCAGAAACCGGTGTTTGATCTCCTCGCTCCGAACCAGCGCCGCCGCCATCATCCCCGCAGCCATCATTATCGACTTTTTCATATCAGCCCCCTTTTAATACGCAACCTCAAACGTTCAACCGGTAACACGCTTCTCTACCATGCACGGCAGAGCAGCCCCTTCAGATACAGTCCTTCAGGCGAACAAAGCCCGTCGGGATGGTCCTCCGCCTGCTGCAGCCGCGCTAGCACCTGAATGTCACGCTTGGCATCCACCGCCGCGTCCGCCACAACTTTGTGAAAAAGCTCGGGCGTCATCAGCCCTGAACAAGAGAAGGTCGCCAGCATGCCGCCCGGCCTGAGCAGCTTGACCCCCAGCAGGTTGATGTCTTTGTAGCCACGCGCCGCCTTCATGAGGCTTCCTTTCGAGTCCGCGAACTTCGGCGGGTCCAAAACCACTAGGTCGAATGAGCGACCTTCGTCGCGGAATTTACGCAACACCTCGAAAACATTGCCCAGAATGAAGTTTGAGTCCTCCACATGACAGGTGTTCAGCCCCGTGTTGACCTTCGCCAGCTCAAGCGCCGGCGCAGAAAGATCCACATGCGTCACCGACGTCGCGCCCGCCGCCACAGCCGCAATGCCGAACCCGCCCGTATAGGAAAAAGCGTTCAGCACATCGCACCCGTTCGCGTACCGTTTGACCAGCTGACGGTTATCGCGCTGGTCAAGGTAAAACCCGGTCTTGTGA
>JBBRJN010000393.1:0-3366 GCA_038219365.1 Kiritimatiellia bacterium
GGAGCGGACGCTGTGGATCGACGACGTGCGCGTCCTTGAGTATCCTGATCCGAATCCTGCGGAGCTGCTCAACGATGAGGCGATTCCGCACGACACGCTGCAACACCGGCTGCGGCCGGGCGACCGTCTCGAGTTCACTGTGGACGTGACGAACCGGCTGCGCCGCGCGACGCAGGAGATCGGCGGAGTGTCCTTCCACCGCGTGTGCGGCTGGACCGGCCAGCCTTACAACAAGAAGGGCGACTACACGCTCGCGCCGGAGTTGGAGACCGCCATCCGCGACATGCGTCTGCCCATGACACGTTTCTACGCCTTGGGCGACGAGCCGTTCGGGGTCGAAGCGGCGATCGACAAGGCGGCCGACGTACTGCGGCGAACGGGTGTGGCAGAGGACAGATGCGTGCTGGAATTTGAGCGGCAGGGCGCGGAGACGAAGCTGCCGCCGGAGACCTGGGCGCGCGGCGTCGCGCATGCGCTGCGGCAGGGCTATGCGTTTCACCGGTGGGAGATCGCCAATGAGCCTTACGCGTCGATGTGGGGCCACGGCCAGGCTTTCCCGACAGCGGACGCGTTCACCGGACATTTTAAAGCGGTCAGCCGCGCGGTCCGCGCCGTGGACCCAAAGGCGCAACTGGGCGTTGACATTCATCGGGATGATGTCCGCTGGGGCAATTATCTGCTGAAGCAACTCGCCGGCGACTATGACTTCGTGGCACCGCACTATTATTGCAGCGCGGACGTGCGGAAGCTGCCGTTCGAAGAAATCGCGCTCACCGAGAACTACCGGATGCTTGATCGGGCGTTGCGCACGCAGGCCTTGCTCCGCGCCTACAATCCCGGACGCGATGTCTATCAGTATGACACCGAATGGGGCATGATCTGCGGTGCCCCCGGTGGTAAGGAGGCCGATTACGAGGGCCGCAACGCGAACATAATCGGAACGCTGCACCGCGCGGTGCGGCTGATTTATTACGCCCGCGAGGATATCCTGCGCGGTGCCAGCGGCTGGCAGATGCTCAGCCGGCTTGACGCTCCCGGCTTCGGCATTCTCGCGCAAGAGGCTCCGGAAAAGCGTTTCATGCTCTACTGGCTCTACTATTACTTCAACCGTCATGTGGGCGAGTGGGCCTTGGCGATGGACGGCGTTGCGCCCTATCACCAGCCGATGCGGGAATCCGACCGTGCGTCGTTCAGCGGCCCGCTGACGCCGGTCCTCACGACGCTGAGTCGGGACGGGCGCGAGATCCATCTGGTGATCGCCAACGGCTCGTGGGATCGAGCCGTGCCGTGCCGTGTACATCTGAAAAACTTTGCGGCGGATCACGCGACGGGCACCGTGTTGACGAACGACAAGCTGGACGGCGCTCCGTTGCTCGAACGGAAAGAAGATGCAGTCAGGGACTTTCCTGTGGCTTGCGAAGGGGGCGACGTGACGTGTCTTCTTCCGCCGCACGCGGTGGTGTTTGTGACAGTGAAACAGGCCCCCTGATTTGTAACAGGCGTTGAGGTCCGAACCCATCCGCAAAGGTGACAACCCGAGCCGGGTTGTGTTACACTTTCCTTTTCATTTTTAGGAAGGAAGAGGAAGAGATGTCAGACGAACAGCCGCTGTCGAGTAACGAGTACCGTGAACAACGTATCGCCAATATGCGCAAGCTTGAGGAACTGGGGTTCAAACCGTTCGGCCAAGCCTTCGAGCGTACGCGGCTGTCGGAGATCCGCGCGGGCTTCGAAGAGAATAAGACCGTGCGCGCCGCAGGCCGGCTCATGACCGTTCGCCGCATGGGGAAGGCTTCTTTTGCGACCTTCAGCGACGGCACGGGCAACTTTCAGCTCTTTATCAAGAAGGACCTGCTCACGGAACAGCAGTTCGAGGGGTTCAAATATCTCGACCTCGGCGACTTCGTCGGCGTCGAAGGACGTCTTTTCACCACCAAGATGGGCGAGCCGACCATCGAGGTCCACAGTTGGACGTTGCTGGGCAAAGCCATTCTGCAGCCGCCGGAAAAATTTCACGGGCTACAGGATGTGGAGGAGCGTTACCGCAAGCGCTATCTCGACCTGATGATGAACCCCGAGTCGCGCGACCGCTTCAACAAGCGCAGCGCGATCCTCGCGGAGATCCGCAGCTTTCTGCATGCGCGCGGCTTCACCGAAGTGGAGACGCCCATGATGCAGCCGCAGGCCGGGGGCGCGGCGGCCAAGCCGTTCTTCACGCACCACAACGCGCTGGATACCGAGATGGTGATGCGCATCGCGCCGGAGCTTTACCTGAAGCGGCTGATCGTGGGCGGGTACGACAAGATTTTCGAACTGGGCAAAGACTTCCGTAACGAGGGCATCGACCGCACGCATAACCCCGAGTTCACGGTGCTTGAGATCTACGAGGCGTACGGCGACCGCTCATCGATGAAGACGCTCATCGAAGGCCTGCTGCCGCATCTCTGCGAGAAGGTGCTCGGCACGATGACGGTCGAGTACGGCGAGGCCAAGGAGGTTCTCGACTTCACTCCGCCGTACCGCGAAGTTGCGTATCGGGATGCGGTTAAGGAAATCATGGGCAGCGACTGGTTTGACTTGCCGGTGGCCGAGGCACGCGCCAAGGCCGAGGCCAAGGGCGTGGATATCGCCCCGACGTGGAACCACCTGCTGGTGACGCACGAGGTCTATGGTAAGGTTGTTGAGAAGACGTTGCGGCAGCCGACCTTCGTGACGCGCATTCCGCGTCAATTCGTGCCGCTGGCCAAGGCGTGCGAGGACGATCCCGAGCTGGTGGACGTGTTCGAGTTCGTGGTTGCGGGCAAGGAGCTTTGTCCGGGCTACACGGAGCAGAATGACCCGATGGCTCAGCGTGCGGCGCTTGCGGATCAGGCGGGCGATGATGCCGAGAAGATGGACGCTGACTTTATCACCTCGCTGGAGCATGGCATGCCGCCGACCGGCGGTCTGGGCATGGGCATCGACCGGCTGGTGATGATGCTGACCGGCACGGAAGTGATCCGCGACGTGATCCTCTTCCCGCAGATGAAGCAGGCCGGCAAGTGAGGCGGCGTGCGCTCTTCGAGTTGTAGGTGGCTGGTGGGGGAGGGGTGTCGGGTAGATCCTCCGCGCTAGGAGATCGCGGCCGGCACGGGGAAGCGCCTCACGGCGCCACTACGAACAGTAGCGGACGGCACGGGGAAGCGCCTCACGGCGCCACTAGGAACGGACGCGGACGGCACGGGGAAGCGCCTCACGGCGCCACTACGAACGGACGCGGACGGCACGGGGAAGCGCCTCACGGCGCCACTACGAACCGTAGCGGACGGCACGGGGAAGCGCCTCACGGCGCCCCTGCGACGGGAAGCGGACGGCACGGGGAAGCGC
>JBBRJN010000394.1:0-3359 GCA_038219365.1 Kiritimatiellia bacterium
CGCCAGGCCAGCGCGGGTCGGCGATGTCCATCGTGCTCCACTCGTCCATAAAGGTCTCCGCCTCATCGCCCCAGTTGATGGCCCGCGCGTTGGTGTAGGGAATGACCCAGCCGGTGCGGCCTTTATCGGGCAGCGAAGACCATGCGCCCTTGTCGAGGAAGTGCAGCGACCAGTTGACGTGGGCGCGGTAGGTGTCGATGTCCGGGGGATGCTCCGTCTTTCCAGGCTTCGGCTGGAACTCGGGGGCGCTGAACTGCTTGAGCCAATTCTCGGTGAAGGCGAAATCCGCTGTCCCCCCTTTGCGCAGGCGGGCGAATTCGTCATAGATCGAGAAATTCTTGAAGGCCGGATAGAACGCGTAGCAAGGGCCCGCCGCGCCCCAGTAGTAGCAAGCTGCCATGAAGCCGAAGTTGACCACCTGTTCCGTGTTGGTGACGGGTGGGCCGGGAAACCAGCGCCGGAAGTTGACGGGCTTTTCAGGCATTGGCTTGGCGGGCGTGGCCATCAGCCCGAAGGTGATCGTGCGCGGGCGCGTGAGGGCGGTCGGGCGCGTGATGAAATGGATGACCAGCGACGTGGCCTCGCCTTGCCGGCGGATTTCCAGCGCGGGGTGTTGCGGGTCGAGGTTCCAGCCGCGGTCGTTCTCCGCGAACCAGCAGATCCCGCGCTCGGGGCCGCCCAGCCAGATATAGGGCACGAAGGGCGCCGGCAATTTGTGGCGGCCAACGTGGCTCGAATCCCACACTTTGCCCTCCGCGCCGGGTTGTCCCGTCTCGGTGTAGCAAACGGTGCTGGTCGCGCCGGCGTAATCCCAGAGCGTGCCCGCGCCGTCGGGAATACGTCCGGCGTAGTGGAAGCGCAGCAGGTCGGTGACGGGATGCATCAGCCAGGTCTCGGAGGTCCTCATGGGGATGATAAGTCGCAGCGCGTCCACACGCACGTCGGAGGGTTCGAGGGTAAGCGTGAGTTTTGACAGGCCGTCGTATTCCATGGCGAACTCAGTGCGCCCTCGCAGCGGGCCGGCGCTCCATGCCGCGTGGCCCCGCACGCGGTCCTCCGCCTGTTCCGTGAAGGCCGCCTGATCACCTTTGCCCGTGAAGGTCTTGCCTGCGGTCTCGAGCTCAAGCCGCATGGGCGCGGCCAGCAGAGGGACGCCTTGACTGGTCACCTGCCGCCAGAGGCCGTTCCCGTCGAAAGCGTGGGTGCGCAAGACACAGGAGACGCTGGCGAGCCGCTCGTTCACGGTCATGGGCGTGAACGGCGGAATCACAACGCGCTCGAGCCCCAGACGCTCGTTTTCCCATTGGAAATGCTTGCGCGTAAACGCTCGCGTGAGTTCGCGACGCTGGCCGTCTTCCGCCGTCAGGAGCAAAGAAAGGTTGTAAAGGCCGTCGGCCAGCGGGGGAAGGTCAGCTGTCACGCCGCTTGGGAGCATGGGGAGCACGCCGTCGTGATGAGAGAGAACAGGCGTTTCGCCTTGTCTTCTGATCGTGACGTCCCACCGTGTGAAGGCCCGCTGCTTTTGCAGCACCAACAGGCGGATGCGGTTGGCGGTCGGAAAATAACCGAAGCGGAACTCCGTGCCGTCGGCCTCTTTCAGCAGGTCCCCTGGATCAGTGATCGCGTCGGTGGGCGCGCGTCCGGGATCGGGCTCCTGGGCGGCGGCTATCACGCTGCCGTGGGCAAGCGTGAAGCATGCCGCAAGCAGGACGTGAAGCGAGGTGGTGTGCGGCGTGGCGCGTGTGTCAGGTTGCATGGATAGTTTTCTTTCACTAGCATCCCATGGGCTTGGACGGCAACATGCCGTAACCCATGAGTGCCCCGACCGGCGTTAGTGCGGGTGCGAGTGTCTGAGGATATGCGGCCTTTCCAATCCGTGGGCGAGCATGAGAGCTTCGTCGTTAAGGATAGTCCTTGCAGGCCCGTCGGCCACGACTTTGCCGCCGTCAAGCACGATCACTCGCGAGCAGACTTCGACCACCAACTCCAGATCGTGCGTGGCGATGATTCGGGTATGCTCAAACGAAAGCAGAAACTCGATCAACCGGCGGCGCGCGCGCGGGTCAAGATTGGCGGATGGCTCGTCCATGACCAAGATGTCCGGCGACATAGCCAGCACCGTCGCGATAGCCACCGCCCTTTTCTCGCCCGCCGAAAGGCGGTAGGGGGGGCGTTCCCGCACATGCGTCATCCCCACGCGCTCCAGCGCGGCGGCAACCCTGCGCTCGACCTGCTCCGGCGGCAGTCCGGCGTTCAGGGGGCCGAACGCGACATCCTCGGCCACGGTCGGCATGAACAGTTGGTCGTCTGGATCTTGAAAAACCATCCCGATCGCACGCCGGGCCAGGGAGGCCGTCTCGCGCGTCACGACCGTATCGCCGATGAGCACTTCGCCGTGCATGGTCGGCAGATACCCGTTGAGGTGGAGCAGGAGCGTGGACTTGCCGGCCCCGTTCGCGCCCACGAGGGCCACCGCGCTGCCATGCTCGATGCGGAATGAAATGCCCCTCAGCGCCTCCGTGCCGTCGGGATACGCGTACATCAATTCACGCACTTCAACAATGTGGTGACTCATGGTGCAATCCTTGTGAGCAAGAGGCCCATCCCGTCCGCGAGGTTCCACACCCGTGCGGCGCTGAAAAAAACCAGCCAGCCGCAGATGAAACCCCAGTCCGTCCAGCGAAACGACGACTTCCGCAGGACGCGGATCTCGCCGTCGAAACCGCGGGCGACCATGGCTCGGTACACGCGCTCGGCGCGATCCATGGACCGCAGGAGCAAATTGCCGATCAACGAGCCGTATACGCGCAAGCGCAGCGGACGCGCCTTTTCCGAGCGGAGCTCAACGCTCCGGAGCATCTTTCCGCCCTCGTCCGCCACGACGAACAGGTAGCGGTAGAGAAACAGCAGCTGGACGACGAACACGCGGGGAATCCCGAGCATTCCCAACCCCGCGCCGAGGCGGTGCATGCCCGTGCAGGCGACAAGCGCCAGCGCGGCCCCGGCCGTCAGGACGAAACGCAGCATGATCGAGGCGAAAGACACCCAGCCGCCGGTAACGGTGAAAGGCCCGATGGCTGTGAGCGGCTGCCGGTCCATGAACGGATTGAAAATGCCGACAACCAGCGCGAGCGGCGCAGCGACGAGAATCTTCTTCAGGATGTGCCGCGCCGGGATACGGCCCAGCGCGACGAGGGCCACCGGAAAGAGCACAAAGGGCGTCAGCGCGGAAACCTCATGGCCGGGAAAAGACATCACGACGGCGATGAACGCAAGGGTGACGACGGCCTTGGCCCGCGCATCGACCCGATGCACGGGGGTGTCCATGCGGCTCAGCTCGTCCATCCGCCCGATTTCGA
>JBBRJN010000395.1:0-3358 GCA_038219365.1 Kiritimatiellia bacterium
CGCCCGCGCTGCGCAAGCCAGACCCAACATGGCCGCGAGCACCGCTTGCCGCATACCCGCACAACCCATCGGCCGCGTCGTATTTTTTCTCATAATCAGTCCTCTTAAGCGTGTCAGCATCTTAAAGCCATTAAGCTCAGCATGATACTCTGCCCACCTAGGCAGTTCAATGGATATCTATCGAAAGGGACTTGGCGAGACACGTTTCTTTGTGTGGCGGATGCGGCTGCCGCCGGGACCTGCGGACGTTTCGGGGAAACGTCCCTGTTCGTTCAAAGACCGTTACGCCACCGTCTATTCCTCTCCCGTGGTCTCGGGCTCAGCCTCGCCTTTCATCTTGTCCAGCTCGCCGGTCGCATCCAGGATACGCGCCGACTCGACGAACATCGGATGCTCTTTGTCCTTGTAGAGCTCTTTCATGATCGGCACCTTGATCTCCTCATCGCGATTCAGCGCGTCGCTGAAAATCTCATCGAGCACGTCGGCATTCTCGGATTTGTCGTAGAGGATCGGATAGAACAGCGAAAACTGCTCGTCGGGAATCAGGTTCAACGCGTTCTGGACACACGACATCTGATCTTCCTGGTCGAGCTTATGGAAGTCCTGCTTGAACTGCGCGGCCTGTTCAGCCGTCGGCACCTCTTTGCGCTCGGCCACTTTTTCAATCATGGCATCCCACGCCTCGACCGCCTTTTCGCGGAGGGCGCTGGACTTTGTTTCGGCGGCCGGAACAGGTGCCTTAGGCCCGGCGGCGGATTGACCTTGCTCCGTTGGACGGCCCGTGCGCGGCAGCTTCTGAACATGCGTCTCAGGGCCGGACAGGCGCGCCGGCTTCTCGCCTTTGGTCGCCACGGTGCCGGGCTTTTTTGTGACGGTGGCGACCGGCTGTCGGCCCTGCTCCTCCACGCTCTTTTTTTCCGGCCAAAGGGTCATGGACACCAGCACGGCAACCACGATCAACAAGCCACCCATCACTAAACGATATCGACTCATAGCCAACCCCCTTCACTCAAACGGTCCGGTGCGTCTTTCCATTTCGCCGACAAGTATACCAGAACCGGCACACTTTGAAAAATAAGATGCTGTGGGGAGCGAGAGCAGCAATTTTAATTATGGCAAAGAAGCGCCTCACGGCGCCACTACGAACAGGAGAAAGCCATGCGCTTCCGTTTGTGGGCCCGTGAGGGCCTTCCCTCTGTGCGTGTCATGCCAAAATTAAAATTGCTGGAGCGAGAGGGTTTGCGACCTGTTTGCGAAAAGCAACGTGTTTTGTTAATCTTCCCCTGTATACATGATCGTAGCGGGTGTCTCTGCGGTGGGTCTCGCTGAGAGCCGCGTATGGGTTAACACGTTAAGAACGGAGGTGGCGTATGTTTTTTAGAACCAGAGAGGGCGCATGGAATCCGTATCTGGCGGGTGCGCTGGTCGGCGTGTTGGCGATCGCCTCGGCGTTTGCCACGACGAAGCTGATGGGTAAAACCACGCATTTGGGTGCTTCGACGACCTTCGTGCGGGCGGCGGGGATGATCGAACAAAAAATCGCGCCAGCACGGGTGGCTAAGAGTGCCTATTTTCAAAAAGAGAAGGTAAAAGTCGACTGGCAGTTCATGCTCGTTTGCGGCATCGCGGTCGGCGCTTTGGCCGGTGCCCTGACGGGCAGGACGTTTCACTTGGAGGGGGTGCCGCCGATCTGGGCGCAGAGGTTCGGCAACCATGTTTTTTATCGCGGCGTGGGCGCGTTCGCCGGGGGTGCGCTTGCGA
Source organism: Kiritimatiellia bacterium (assembly GCA_038219365.1). Classification (GTDB taxonomy): domain Bacteria; phylum Verrucomicrobiota; class Kiritimatiellia; order RFP12; family UBA1067; genus JAHFSX01. Next base: position 1,762 of record JBBRJN010000395.1, read on the forward strand.
TGTTCGGCGCAAGGCTTGCGGATGGTTGCCCGAGTGGTCACGGGTTGAGCGGCATCATGCAGCTCTCGATAAGTGGCTTCGCGGCTCTCGGCTGTTTTTTCTTGGGCGGCGTCCTGGTCGCCAGCCGCCTGTATCGGAATGGAGGCTATCATGACTGAACAACTGTTAGGGCTATTGACAGGAATCGTGTTCGGCTTCCTGTTGCAGAAAGGCGAAATGTTGCGGTTTGACCGGCAGATCGGCGCCTTGTTGTTCAGGGACATGACCCTCGTCAAGTTTATGCTTTCGGCGATTCTCGTCGGCAGCGTGGGCTTTCAGCTGATGGCCGATGCGGGGCTGATCACGCTGAGCCATAAGGCCATGAATGTGGGCGGGGTTGTGGTGGGCGGACTGCTGTTCGGCGCGGGCTGGGCCGTGGCGGGCCTCTGTCCGGGCACGGCGGTCGGTGCGCTAGGCGAGGGGCGTTGGCACGCGCTGTTTGTCATTGTCGGCATGCTGGCGGGCGCGGCGCTTTTTGCCGAAGCGTACCCTCTTCTAAAAGAGACCGTCCTTGTCTGGAAGGATTACGGTAAAATAGCGCTGCCTCAAACGGTCGGCCTCTCGCCGTGGCAGTGCATCGCGGTGCTGTGGGGCAGCTGTGTGGTGATCTTCGTCTGGTGCGAGTTCAAACACCTGTAGCCCCGCAGGCGCAAGGGGCTTCCGAGAGGCGGCAGGGACGGGTATGCCCGCGCTGCAAGGACGGCCAAACAGGCAAAGCCGACGCAGCATCGGATTTCTTACCCTTTGAAGATCACGAACTTGCGCATGGCGTAGTTGATCAGCAGCGCACAGACGATGTTCGCGCCGAAGGCGAGCGTGGTCTGGATTCCCTGGTGGGTGATCAGGAAGGTCTGGATGACGGTGCCGATGACCATGCTGACCCCCGAGACCGTGAAGAAAAGCAGGAATTCGAGCGTCCAGTGGTGTTTGCCAGGCTTGAAGACGAAGAGCCGGGTCAAAAGATAGCAAAACGTGTTTGAGACAACGAACCCTGCCGCGTTGCAGGCCCCCGCGTTCCAGGCGCGTACGCTTTCGGAAATCAGCGGGGCCGTCAAGCCGAGCAGTTTGACCGTGATGTCGTTCTGAGTCAGGCACGGCAGAAAAAACCAGCCGCAGAAAAAAAAGGTGACGATATGTACGGCGGTCGACAGGCCGCCCACAATACCGTACTTGATGAACTGCACCAGCGGGTGCGCGTCGTGGCTAAGATGCTTCTTGATGAGGAGTAACATAGGGTTCAGGGCTCAGGGTTCGGGGTTCAGGGCGAGAGGTGAGAAGCATACTAAACTTGGCTGGGGCCTGCCACAGGGAATCACGGGCAAGCAGCAAGGAGGCAGGGGGAGGCCGGGGGAGTGAGGAGTTCAAATACAGTGTCGTTTCCTGTCGCTTTCCCCATTCTGACTCCTCTTTCCTTAGGACTGTTCCAACAATTTTAATTTTGGCATGACACGCACAGAGGGAAGGCCCTCACGGGCCCACTACAAACGGAAATGCTGGGCTTTCTCCTGTTCGTAGTGGCGCCGTGAGGCACTACAAACGGAAACGCTGGGCTTTCTCC
>JBBRJN010000396.1:0-3334 GCA_038219365.1 Kiritimatiellia bacterium
TATCTGCTGACCCATGACACGGTGGCTGTTGATATCGGGCGCAGCGACTGGGAATATATCTGGCGGCTGCGTGTTTTCGGTTACCGCCGCGGCGTGGTCTTCCGAAAAGGCATACGTGGCACCACCAACGCGGTCATGGCCGAGTCGGACCTGAGCGGGTGCGGCTGTGCGCTTGAAGTTACAGCATTGAATCAGGTGGGCTTCTCGGCCTATCGATGCGCCTTTGCCGGTAAGGAGCATGCGTTTGTTGGCGCAGATAGCTTCGATGCTGTGGCGCAGTTCCACTCCAGCACGTTTAATGGACCTGTAACCCTGCTCGGCACAGGTGTGGCCACGTTTCAGGCGTGCAGCCTGACGGGCAGCGTGGTCGATGCGGGACGCGGCCAACTGCTGGTGCAGGGCTCATCGGTGGGCGTTGTGAAGATCGGGCGCGAGGTCGCACGGGCACGGTTGTTGGGCGTTGATGAGAAGGTTGCGAAGATCATCAACGCTTCCACGAACGGCGATGTGGTGGTGAGTGCTCGGAATCCGTGTGCGCAAAACGAGGCGTTAGGTGTCGAACCGCAACCGCTCGTGTTCCCGCGTCCGAAATCCGAGGCGCTGTTTGTGGTGACCGATTTCGGCGCGTCGGAAACGAATGAGGACAACGCGGCGGCGTTTCAGGCGGCGCTGGACGCGGCGGGCAAGCACAAGGACGGCGGTACGGTCTATGTGCCTGCGGGCTTGTACAAATTCCGCAGTGATCTCACAGTGCCGACGGGCGTCGAACTGCGCGGCTGCTTCGACGTGCCGCACCACACGGTCTCGGCGGGCTCGGTGTTGATGGCCTATCATAATCAAGGCAAAGAAGACGGGACGCCCTTTGTGAGTCTTCAGACAGAAGCGGGTCTGCGCGGGCTGACCTTCTGGTATCCCGAGCAGCCGCTGAAGGTGCCGGTGCCGTATCCGTGGACCGTGCGCTCGCTGGGTAAGCAGTGTTGGCTCACGGACGTGACGATCGGTAACGCGTGGCAGGGCGTGGACTTCGCAACACACCGGAGCGACGGGCACCGCATTTCATATTTGGCGGGTTCCATGTACCGGCGCGGGCTTTTCGTGGGCAACTGCAAAGGCAAGGGCTGGGTTGAAGACGTGCAGTTCAACCCGCACTACGCGGCGCGGCTGCCGCAGCGGCTGCCGCGCGTCACTGGCGACAAGTCGGGCGACGCGGGCGGGCACATCATCCAGTTCCAGCGCGAGCATCTGGAGGGGCTTGTGTTCAAGGATTGCCATGAAGAGAACGTGCGGGGAACTTTCCTCTACGCGGCGTATGACGGGCTGGCCTTCCGTGGTACGTGCAAAGCGCACGTCCTGATGCACGGCACGGACACGGGCAGCCGGGCAGTGTCGTTTGAGCTTTCGAGCGGGTCGCGGATCGATTTCGCCTTGGCGCAGCTTGTCTCGCTGGGCGACTGGGCCAAGGCCGCGATCGTGACCTTACCGAAGAACCGGGGCGACGTGTGCTTCTACAACTCGCAAATTTGGGCCGGGCCGTCCACGGCGGTGCTGGAAGGCAGCGGCACGGTGCGGTTGGAGCAGTTCAACACGCTGAGCGGCCCCATCGAGGTGCGGGCCGGACGGCTGGAGGCGATCAACGGCGTGTTCGACCGCGACCTGCCTGCGCACATTGCGGTCTCCGCATCGGCGGAGGCCGAGGTGGTCGGGACGGCCTTTGAGCGTGGCCCGCTGCGCGTGGAGGGCGACCGCACGCGCGTGAGGCAGTTCGCTAACTCGGCTTCGATGCGGCTGGCGGCGGTGCAGCCTGGCGACGTGCCGACGGCCTACGCGAGTTCGTTCGAGCCGGGCGAACCCGCGGCAGCGACGGATCGTGTGGTGAGGCGCGGCGGCGGTATCCGCAAGGTGAGTGCGAACCGGTGCGGTGCGGGCGAGCGCAAGGACGCGCACAGCGGCAAATGCGCGGTGCTGCTGCAAGGCGTGTCGGACGATCCGGCCTACTCGTTCGTCTATCAGGTCGTGAGTGAGGTTCCCGTTTTCGTGATGCCTGATACGGCGCTGACCTACTGGATGAAGCCTTTGAACGAGAACGGACGCTCGACCGCGCTCGACCTGCTCTTCTCTGACGGACGGGTGTTGCGTGAGGCGGGTATCGCGGATACAGAGGGCTGCGGCGCGCATCCGGGTGCCAAGAAAGGCACGATTGGTGCTTGGACGAGGATCGAGGTTTCGCTCGGAAAATTCGCAGGCCAAACCATCGAGACGATCATGGCGGCGTACGACACGCGGCAAGGCGGCGGGTCCTTCGAGACTTTGTTCGACGATGTCCGGATCGAGACAGAACTGCCGTCCGCGGCGTGGCAGGTACACGCTGAGCCTGCGGGCGGACGCGTGCCGGTCAAAACCGCAGTGACAATCAAGAAAGACAGCACGGTTCAGGTGCGCTACACGCTGGACGGTTCGGCACCCGACGCGAACTCACCACGTTACACGGAGCCGCTCAAGCTGGCCAAGCTGGCCAAGAAGGGTGTTGTCGAACTTCGCTACACGCCGCTCCGGCTCGACGGCGGCCTGTCGAAACAAGTTTTCAGCACCGTTTACGCGGTGGAGTGAGCATCTGCTCATAATAAAAAGGGAGATCCCAATGAAATTGATGAAGACAAGGGCGTTCGCGCCCGTGATTATGCTGGCGGCATGCATGGCTGGTGCGCAGGAACGGGAGGGGTGGAAGCTGGTGTGGTCGGACGAATTCGATAAGCCCGGGTTGGCAGACGCGAAGAAGTGGACGTACGAAACCGGGTTCGTTCGCAACAAAGAGGCGCAGTACTACACCAAGGCGCGTCCGGAGAACGCCCGCGTGGAGAACGGGAGCCTCATCATCGAAGGACGCAAGGAGGAGTACAAGGGCCCGGACGGCAAGGACGCGCACTACACGGCGGCGAGCCTGACGACCGAGGGCTTGTTCGAGATGACGTACGGCCGCATCGAGGTGCGTGCGCGACTGCCGCGCGGGCGCGGCATGTGGCCCGCGATTTGGATGCTGGGCACGAGCATCAAGACCGTCGGCTGGCCGAAATGCGGCGAGATCGACATCATGGAGGCGGTGGGGCACGAGCCGGAAAAGGTCTTCGCCACGGTTCACTGGTTCGGCTACGAGAAGGGCAAGCACGCTTCGCTCGGCGGCAATCTGCCCGGTCAGAAGCCTTCGGATGGCCTGCATGTGTACGCCGTGGAGTGGTTCGCGGACCGCATGGACTTCTACTACGACGCGACGAAGTATTTCACGTATCCGATTGAAAAGGCTGGCACGGACGACAAGAACCCGTTCCACAAGCCGCAC
>JBBRJN010000397.1:0-3330 GCA_038219365.1 Kiritimatiellia bacterium
GCGGGTACACTGCGTCGCCCCATTGAGACCGGGCACAGGGGGAATTTCGATGAAGGCGTTGGTGCCTCCGAAACGGACGGAGGTGCCGAAGGTGCCTGTGGCCCACTGGACGTTGGAGAGGTCAGCCTCGAGCGCGCTGGACGAACGGTCCGCGGAGAAGGTTCCGGCACCTTCGTTGAACGGCAGGTAGAGTAACAACGACGGGTCTATGGGTGCCTCGGCGCGAAGCGAAGAGAACAGGCCGAAGAAAAATAAAGAAGCGAGAACAGTACGTCGCATGTAAACCCCCAAAGTTGCGATGCGTGCCCCTTACACACATCAGTGAGCGGAATTGTGGAACGCGGAGAGGAAAGATGCAAGGAGAAAGATGTTCCGTCGTTGACACGTCACGGTCCGTTTGCGAGACTACACCGTCAATATGAAACCGTATAAGACCGTTCTTTTTCTCGGCGACGGCATGGCCGACGAACCCATTGCCGAATTGGGCGGCCGCACGCCGCTTCAAGCAGCTGACACGCCCAACATGGATGCCATCGCCCGGCTGGGCCGTAGCGGCACGATGTTGACCCTTCCCGCCGGCTTCCCGACCTCCAGCGACGTGGCCAACATGTCGGTGTTGGGCTGCGACCTTGCCACCGAGATGTGCGGGCGCGGTCCGCTCGAGGCCGCTAGCCAGGGCCTCAAGCTGGGCCCGGACGACATTGCTTTTCGCATGAACCTCGTGACCGTGGACGCAGACGGCATCCTGCGCGATTTTTCCGGCGGGCACATTGCCCAAGCCGACGCGGTCGAAGCGATCCGTCTGCTCAACGAGCAGTTGGGGTCTGAAAAGATCCGCTTCTATCCGGGCGTGAGCTACCGCAACCTGCTCGTCCTTTCCGGACCCGAGTTCAGTGCGGCGATCTCGTATGATAAGCCCGACGACAACCACGGCCAGCCCGTTGCCAAACACCTGCCGCGCACCAAATCCGCGGAAGGACAGTTCACGGCCGCCCTGCTGCGTGACCTTATCGTCCGCGCCGACGGTGTGCTCAAAGGCCGTGCGGCCAACGGCATCTGGCCCTGGAGCGGCGGCAAGGCCGGCGCAATTCACAACATCTGTCAGCTCTATGGCATCAAGGCCGCGGTGATTTCGGCGGTCGATGTGATCAATGGCCTCGGGGCCTGCATGGGCATGGACGTGATCAAAGTGCCTGGCGCGACCGGCTACATTGACACGAACTACGAGGGCAAGGCCGACGCGACTGTCAAGGCGCTCGCGGACGGTTACGACTTCGTTTACGTGCATGTCGAAGCCATCGACGAGGTATCGCACGCGCAGGACTTGGCGCTCAAGCTCAGGGCCATCGAGGATTTCGACAAACGGCTTGTGGGGCGCGTGATGAAAGCCGCCGGGCCGGACGTGGCCTACTGCGTGCTGCCGGACCATCCGGTGCCGCTCGCGCTCGGCAAGCACACGCGCACCCCGGTGCCGGTTTCGGTCTGCCAGCCAGGCGTCGAACCCGACGGTGTGCAGACCTTCGACGAGTCCGCTGCGCCCAAAGGTGCAATCGGGCGACTCTGGGGCTCCGGTCTGATGGACCTGCTGCTGAAGTGATCTCATCCTTCCGCGCCGCGCACGCCGCGCGGGGGCCGGAAGGTGTCCTCAAGATCGGCCCAAACCAGCCCCATGCGGATGGTGACGAAGGTCATGGTCACCGCGACGAGGATCGCGATCACGCCCATCAGATAGCCGGGCACCCCCATGTTCAACGAGATGAACAGCGTGCACATCAGCGACGCCAGGTTCACCGCCTGCCCCGCAAGAATCGCGTTGGGGCGCTTGCGCCAGGCGGCTAGCCCTTCGGCGTGACCGCGCAGCGATTGGATAATCGGCAGCACCGATACCAGCAACATGGCGCGCATCGCTAACGGAATGTCGCCGGAGGGCACGTTTTGTATCACCCCGAAATACCAGTTCGCAACCGCCGGGATCTGTCCCACCAGAGGGAAAAACGAGAGCAGGGCGCCCGCGACCAGCGCGAACCAGAACACCGAGTGGTCGCGGCTGTCGCGCGGCGGGAAAGCCAGAACCACAGCCTGCATGCGGATGGCGGCGAACCCCACCGGATTCACCACGCCCATGGTGACGTAGTGGATCGGCAGCATGCGCTCCGGCTCTGCGGCACGCGTAATAAAGGCCCCGATCATGAAGCCCGCGACGGCCAAGAGCACCCCGCCAAAAGAGAGGGGCATGGTGAACAGAAACTGCATCTTGAAGCTGGCCGCCGCGTCCGCCGCGGGCTGAAGCCTGCGGATGTAGGGCGTGGCGAGGAGCTGTGCAAGGGCGGCCTCAATCAAGACCGGGCCTGTCATCGCCAGCATGCCCATGAGGTGTCCCACCCATCCCATGTGCACGAAGACCGGCGCTAAAATCGCGGTCAGCGCAATGCGGCAAAGGGTCGCCCAGTTCGCGGCGGCGCTGGCTCGGGCGTTGTAGAGCGCAACGAGGCCGGGGTTGCGCAAGAAAAAGAGGATTTGCAGAGGGATGCTGCAGAAGAGCACCTCGCGGGCGGTCTCGTCCATGGGGGCAACGAGCCCCAGAAGGTCGCGGAACACGATGGTGTCAAAGGGATGAATGCAAACCACGGCCTGAAGTACGGCGAGTATGCCGCAGAGCCAGTAATTCAGGCGCTTGAACTGGCGGAACCCGTCCGCATCGCGGCCGAACACCATGCCGGTGGTGAGCAGTCCGCCGCCCAGCGCGCCGATCATGAACATCACCGCCAGTCCTTGAGCGAAGGCTGCAAGATCAACAACCCCGTTCTTGCCGTGCGAGACGATCGACGCCACTAGCGGGTAGGTCAGGCTCTGCGAGGCGGCCTGAATAAGCAGCGGGATATAAAATTTAGCGGCTCGCCGCGGCGTGTAATCGAGTGCTGTATCGGTCGGGCCTGGGGTTTGCATGGGAGGCAATCATAGCAGGCCTAGCCGCGAAATCAATCCGGGATGTGATCCGCCAGTTCTTCGTACGACCACACGAAGTCAGTCGCCTGTAACCGTCGTTCGGGTTGATCAAAAATGTAGCGGAATACGCTGCGCAACTCCTGCCCCAGTGTCGGAGTATCCTTCCGATGAACGCTTCGCGTTGCGAAAGACCGTTCCGCCAGTTGTTCGTTGATCATCATAGGCACCGTCCTTTCATGGGCATAAGTAAACACGTTGGCCGTGAGGTAATGATTGCCCTTGTGTTAGAACACGGTTAGAAAAGCGGACGGGGGTGCGATTCAACTTTGTTTTATAGCATACAAAGGAGGAGTTAGGAAGGAGGAGTTAGGAGTTTTAAAACCA
>JBBRJN010000398.1:0-3328 GCA_038219365.1 Kiritimatiellia bacterium
GCAGCGGCGCGGGTCAGCGCGCCAGCCAGCCTGCTTGTTGCCGGCTGTTTCAAGGCGCTGGGCCATCCAGCCGAGGGGGTTGGACGCGACCACTCTGCGGATCGTGCCGAGCACTTTTTCGACCTGGATCAGCGCACGGGCCTTCTGAAGCATCGGGTAGCCGGCATGCACGACAGCGATTCCGTAGGCGAGGCCGCTTTGCCGCTGTTTGCGCGTGAGATTGAACGCCTCATCCATGTTACAGGTGAAGGGCTTTTCGCTGAAGACGGGAAAGCCCGCGTCGATCGACGACATGGCGACCGGATAGTGCATCGCGTTGGGTGCGAGGATCACGACGAAGTCCATGCGCTCATCTTTTGGCAGCGTGGCCTCCCTGCGGAACATGTCGCGGTAGGTGCCATAGGCGCGGCGCGTGGGGATTTTGAGCGCCCTGCCTGTTTCAAAAGAACTTTGGCGCGTGGAGCCGAAAGCGCCACAGACCAGCTCCACGCAGCCGCTCTGTTCAATCGCGGCACGGTGGATGCTGCCCATGAACGATTCGTTACCGCCACCCACCATGCCGACATGCTTCTTATTACTCATGATTCACCTGAGACCTCTCTTCGAACCGATAGCTCCAAGACATTATGTTTTGATAATAACGAATAATGAGAAAAAGGGGCAACACTAAAATGCGCAAATTTTGAGTGGGTTTGCGAGCGCGTGCAGGGCCTGTTTAAAGTCAGTTAGGGTAAACCCTGATGAACCTGAACTCAAAAATAAACAAGAGACGGGGTGATGAGCCGTCTCTTGTCTGGGGGAGGCCTTTTCAGCGGCGGCCGCACGCTCAGTTAATGAGCTGCACACGGTAGAACATCTGCGGGGCAGTGACCGGGCCACTGATCGGCAGGGCCGCACCCGTGCCGAACACCGCGTTCGTGTAGCCTTTCCACGCGGCGTTCTGCAGGTCGGGCGTCCGCTGCACCTGGTAGAAGTGCTGCACGACCGACGGGAATGCCAACTGGAAGGTATGCTCCGCGCTGGCCACGTTGAACGAGGTGATTTTCAGTGCGCTGGCAGGGTCGGTCGGATCCGTGTCGGAAAGATACTCCTGCATGTTGGTCATGCCGTCGCCGTCGTAATCGAGCGAAGGAGCCGCGTCCGGCGAGTTGGCGGACATGAAATATAAAACCTGCCATGAGTCGGGCAGTCCGTCGCCGTTTGTGTCTGGAGCCGTACCGTACTGAACGACGGTTACGAGTTTTCCGGCAACCGCCAAGGTGCCCATGCGATCAACGCTGTTCGTGTTGCGTCCCAGGGAGAAGTTCACCGCGCCGCTGCCAAGCCCGCCGTAAGAGAGGACGCTCAGCCAAAGCGACTCGCTGAAAGCCATCCATGAGCAATCGAAGCCGGTGGTCACCTGGACGGAACCCACATGGCTCAGCTCGTCGAAGAACACGATGTCCGAACTGAGCGTGTAAGAGCAGGGGCCGCCTTCACTCACCGTGACCGTGACTGTGGCGAGAGCGGATTCGCGGAAACCGCTGTCCGAACAGAAGGTGAATGTTTCTGTGCCGACGAAGCCGTTGGCGGGCTTGTAGGTGGCGTTCTTGCCGGTGAGGCCCACCATGCCCAAAGTCGGCTGCGAGACGATCCGCAAGAGCGAGGTGCTGGCGGTCAGCGCGATGACGACGGGCTGGTTGACGGTGGTGGCTGCCGTGCGACTGGTCGCGGTGGGTGCCGCGGGCGGGTTGCCGCCGGTATCGCTCACCCCGTTGTGACACTCGTAACAGCCGATGCGGCGGCCGCGCCAGAACGATTGCCCATCGAGGGTCTGCTGTTTGAAGGAGCGGGAGAGGACCGTGCCGTGGTAGTCGGTGCCGTGGCAGGCACGGCAGTTGAGCGTGCTGCTCTTTGCCGGGCTCTTATGGCCGCTGACCCAGCCCAGGCTGTGCATGCCATGCGGCCCACCCGTGGTGGTGCTTGGCGTCGAGCCATGGCAGGACGAGCACTCCGACATCTGGCCCACATGTCCCTGATGCTGCATGCTGGTGACGTTGTCATTAAAAAACGCAGAGGGAAACTCGGCGTGGGTTGAGCCGTGGCAAGCGGAGCAGTAGAGGCCGCCGTGTCCTTTGGAGTAGCGAAAAAGATTCTTGCCTGGAAGGGGAACGTTGTTGCTGGTCGCGAAGCGTGCGTTGATGGGCACGCGTAGCTGGCTATCGCTGATGCGGGCGTTATCGTAGCGAATCTGGCCACTGTTGCTGAGCGCATCGCCGGTGTGGCAGGCTTGGCAGTTGGGCTCGTCAAGCCAGCCCGTGCGGTTGGTAGCTCCGACAGCATACATGGTCCCGTGGCAGTCTTGACATTGGATGGCGAGTGAGCCGTCCGGGGCGACGGCTCGGCCCATGGCACCGCGCAAGCAACGCGTCTCGGCACCGGGATGACACCGGTAGCACGCCGAGCGGTTGAGCGTGGCCCCCAGCGCCATGCCGCTGGCCGGGTCCGTCACGCCCGCGTGGAGGCCGTGAATCGCCTCAGTGAGCGGGGGAAGGCCGGGCTGACCAGAACCGGGGACCGCTTCGGAAAGATGGCAGATGGCGCAGAGCACGGGACGGCCGCTGATTGTTACGGAGGCATACAGGCCTTGGGTATTGAAACCAGCGGAGGCCAGTACGTTCGAGTAGGTGGCAGGCATTTCCTGAAACCGTATCTGGTCGTGAAGGCGCAGGATGTTATAGCGATAATCGCGCGTGGGCAGGGGATGCCATTCCCAGTCTGGCGAGGGACGGGCGGCTACTCCGGCACCTGACGAGTGGCAGAGGCGGCAGTCCATTTCGGTCGATACGGGTAAGACGACGTCGGTTGAGGCGCTGGCGATGCCGCCGCCGCTGCTCACGATGTGCATCATCGGGTAAGGGTTCAGTTGCAGATCATCGTCAAACGGGATGATAGGGAGGCCCCACGCGACGAACCATCCGGGTCCGACTTCGTAATTCATCGGCTTCAGCGGATTGCCTGCGCCGGGCATATTGGCCGCGGGCAGGAAACCGGTCAGAGGCAAGCCTGCGTCAGGGGCTAGCGTGGCGCCCAGCATGGGGGTGACGTAGTCCCAAAAATTATTTTTCCCGATCGAGGTGGTGTTGATCGACCCGTCGGCGTCGAGCACGGCTTGGTAATTCACATGAAGGCCGCCGGTGCCGGCGACCCGATGGGCCGTGCCGTTGGTGCCGACCACGGCTTGGGCGAGTATGGTGTTGTAGGGAGGCAAGATGGCGAAAACCGCGAAATCATCGTCCATACAGTGCATGCCTAAGTTGTTCCAAGAGAACACCTGAGACTTCGTCTG
>JBBRJN010000399.1:0-3317 GCA_038219365.1 Kiritimatiellia bacterium
CGGTGTGGGCTTGTCCGACGCCGCCCTCCAGAAATGCAGCTTCTGTTTCGCATGCGTGCCATACGCGACATCCTTCAGTGTCGGCTCAATGGCATACGTCTCGACATTCTTATTTGTAACCGCCGCCTTTGCAGGCACCGCTGCCGCTTGCACCGCCGCTGCCGCACCAAGCAACGCCAAAACCAATAAACATCCCCTATTTTTCTTCATTTTTTCCCTTTTTGATCCGTATCCGATTGAATCGGCTGAATCGAACGATTCGGTTGAGTCGATTCAATCGAATCGTTCGATACGCGCCCGCCTCTCAAAAAATATCAGTCACGCCGCCACGCGCACTCTATTGCAGCACCGGATAAATGATCCAGCCGTCGGCTTGGCCGCGCGGGTCGTGATCGTGGCCAAAGAACGAGGCGTTTGACTCCATAAAGAGCACCAACCGCCGCATTTCCTCGTCCGTCAGCTTAACGTCGTGATGCCCTTTGGACAGCATCGCATACAGGGGCGACGCATAAGCGCCGAACTTGCCCGGCTCGGTGTAGGGCGGCGTAAACGCGTCCCACTCGATGTCCGCGCCGTAATAATGCACAACCTTGCCCAGACTTCGCACCGAGGTGTAGAAGAGATCCTTGTCGGCCACATAATTGCCTTTGCGCAGATCAGGCGCCTTCGCGTCACGCTTCTCGCCATGGCAACCCACGCACTTGGCCTCCAGCACCGGCTGAACAAGGCGAGGGAAACTGAAGGGGTTCGACCCGGAAACCTCGGGGACGATCTTCGACGGCGCGCGCCGCATGGCCTGCGGGGTGGCGGAGGACTTCTGCGGCACCACGCCCACGCGCTGCTCGTGGCAGCCGTTGCACATCAGCGTCTCGCCCGGCGCAGTATAGGTGGCGCTGCGCATCCCCTGAATCGCGAGCCCCTTTTCATCGACCGCGTGAAACAGGATCGGCACGTTCACCGGCACCTCGAAGAACGCGCTGCCATCCTCCTCGACAGGCACCGTGCCGAGACACTGCCGTCCGCCCTTTTGATCACCGAGACCGATGCGCGGCTTGTTCACGATCGGCGCGACTTTAGGCAAAATCTGCCACACGCGCAGGGCCTTGACCTTCGTGCCCTCCGGCATGGGATAGCGGCTGTTATAAACGTTCACGACACCCACGCGGGCGGTTTTCGGCAAGCGTTCGGCCGCAATTTTTTCGGGTTTCTCTCCGCTCGGCAAACGGGGCTGTCCGACCAGTGTCTGGTGCATGTGAACCGGCGGTTTTACACGCGCCTGCAACGGCATAGGCGAGAGGCAGGAGATGTCGGGATGCGTATAGAGCACCTCCTTGTTGCCGAACGCGTCAACCAGCGCAAGCGAATACCGCCGCGCCTTCCAGTCGATGAAACCGTATTGCGCATTGGCCAGCGGGTCGTAGACGCAAAGCGTGTACTTTTCGCTGAGCGGCCACGGCGTGGCATAGGCACCGGACGCCTTGTCGTACTTGAGCGGCGCCTCCGCCTCCGGCAGCACCTGGTCGGGCGTGAAGCGACGGATCTGCGACATCTCGTGGTCGTCAGGAATCGACGGGTCGATGACGATCAGCGAGCCGCGCGTCTGCGTGTGATGGCCGCCCGCCACCGCCATGTACTTGCCGCTGCCCGGAATCGAGCGCCCGTCGCCGATCAGGTGCGGCGCGGTCCGCTCGGAGCGGTGCTCGTTGCCGTTCAGCTCGCGGGCGTCGCGGCCGTCGGGCGTGGTTAGCCACAGGTGATGGGCCTGGTTAAACCCGCGATCCACATAATCCCAGCGCGTGTAGACAAGCATGCCGTTGTTGTCCACGCTCGGCTGCCATTCGTTCGTTTCGTGCGAGCTGAGGTGCTCGATATCCGTGCCGTCCTCGAACATCGAGAAGAGCGTGTAGTTCGGCACGGGGCGCGGGTGGCAGCGCCCGAAGCCTCGCCGCCTTTCGGAGATGAACGCGATGCGCCCGTTGGGCAGCCAGCAAGGATCCAGATCGTTCAGTGCGCCATCCGTGAGTTGCACCAGCCCTGAGCCGCCGGCGTCGCACCGGAAAATGTGGAAGGTGCTCTCCTCGGTCCACTCGCGAAAAGCCCACGCGCCATCGGTGTAACAAAAGAGAATCTGCTTGCCGTCGTAAGAGACGTCCGGCGCAAGGTAACCGCCGTTTCCGAGCTTCTGCCCCTTGCGCAAACCGAATTCAACCACGGCATTCTCAAGCAGGTTACGCACCGTCGGTTTATCCGAAAAAGGGTTCTCAAGGACATACAGCCCGTTACCCTTGGTCGTACCCTTGAGCGTCGCGTGGAAGCCGAAATACTGGTCAGCCATGTGGGTCCCGAAATTCAGCTCCTCAGGCGGCAACGCCTCGCGCGTAATAAAAGCCAGCTTGTCGATCCCTTTGAGCAGCGGGTTCTTAAAGGCGATCATGCGGCGCAACGCGCACAGCTTCAGATAGAGGTCGGCCCGCGCAGCGCCTTCCGACACCGGCGTCTTATTTAGCTTCTCCTCCAGTTCGGCCAGCGCCTGACCCTCTTTTTTCAGCCCTGCCGACGCTGAAAGATCATTCCACAGCGCCCGCACGCGGCGCGCCACGATATCCGCGGGGTCGCGGTCGGCGGCCAGCACATTCGCGTTCGGCTGACAGGCCTGCGCTTCCCGCACCGCACGCGACGCGCACCCGTCCTGCACGCGCGTCTCGAACAAAAGACTCTTCCACAGGCCCTCATAATCGCGGGCGAGTGCAGGCGAACACCGGCCGTTCAGCGACGCGATCAACGCACGCGTCTCGGGAGGCAACACCTGTGGCAGGTCCAACAACTCGGTGACGCCTTTGACAGGCAGGCCCGCGAGTACCGCGAACTGCGCGGAAGCCTGCGAGCCCTGCTGATGCGTCGCGACCACATCGTCAATCCGCCCCTGCGCGACCAGCCGTTTAGCGCCGTTCGGGACCTTGACCACGATCAGCGACGGAGCCTGAACACCGAGGCCTTTGGTGAACGGTTGCCCACCGCACGACAGCCCCGTGTCTAAAACCGATCGGTCCTTGCGCACCTGCGTGCGAGCAAAGTCGGCACAGCGCCACTGGTCACCTCCAAACGTCCAGGCGAAAACGAAAGGCAGGTCGGATATATAGACAGGCGAATCACCTCCCTCGAACCGTGCCTCCAGCCAGTCCGCATCGTCACACGTCGAAGCATCCCCGCCGGTCCACGTGACCAATGAGACTTCCTCAAGCCCCGAAACATCCGCCACGATTTCGACAATCTTGGGTTCTTTCCCCGCATAGACGCACGCGCTCAGATACCGGACC
>JBBRJN010000400.1:0-3314 GCA_038219365.1 Kiritimatiellia bacterium
CCGTGCGCCTTTCCACCGCGTCACCCACTCGTCCCACGAGGTGAAATCAAGCGCCTCTTCGTTCGAAAGCCGTCCTTCTGCATCAAATTTAGCCCCCCTAGGAAACACGGCCGAAGTGGCCCAGGGGCTGTCCACATAGAGGTCGCGCAACAGGGCGATATTCGCCTCAAGATTGCCAGGTGCTTTGGAATAGTCGCCCTTGCCTTTCAGGTAGTCCCAGCCGCCCACGTGCAGCGCGGGTTGCTTCGGGAAATCCAGGTTCCTGATCCTCACCAGCAGCGCAAGGTCCTTGACGAAGCGTGCGTCGGCAGAGGCGATGTGGATCAGGCCCTCATATTGGCGAGCCTCACCGCTTGGCCGCTGGCAAGCGACCCAGACCTGCCGCGTGCAACCGCCGGGAACGCGAAATTTGAAAGCTCCCTGGGCATCCGGCTCCAGGCGTTTCAAGGCCGCCATAACCGGAGTCCGCCCTGATGTGTCGGTACAAAGCACTTCGCGCATCTCCACCTTCACTGCCGCCGGAAGCCCGCTCACAATAAGGTTAAGCACCAGCGCCGACTCATCAGGATTCGTGATGTTAAAGGTCTCGCCGCGCACCTCGCCCCGCATCAGATCAAGCCTGACTTTCCCAAGGCCCGCGCCCGGCGGCGGCAGCTCGGTCAGCGCCAGCGGGTCCCAGCGGCTGTTCTGCCAGACCAGCGGACTCCTGACACCCGCGGCCCTCAACACCGGCGCATGCAGCGCCAAAACCGCTTCATGCAACGCACCGTATGGCAAAACGGTTTTTTGCGACGCAGGGAGACTCGCGGCAAACGCGGGAATCTGCTCCCTTAGCGCCGCCGCTTGCTTTTCGAATGCCGCAGAGACTCCGCCGTCAGGAAGCACAGCCCGCTGCGCAAGCACGGTCTGGAGGTCCGCCCGCAACCGGCCGGCTATGCCTGAACGGATACGGCTCTGCTTAAAAAACGTATTCGGGTCATCCGTTCTCTCTCCAGGCATCTCCCCCTGCAGCCACGCGTCCGGACCGCGCCAGACCTCGACTTCATCCACGAAACAAAACGGTTGCGCTGCCGCCACGATGCCGACGTATCGCCCGCGGCCCTTCAGCCTCTCGGACGCATAACGGAATTGCGCGTAACCCTTCTCGGCCGGGACGCGGCTCTCCGTCCCCAGCACACACAGGTCGCCCAAACACGTCCATGTTTTTTTGTCGTCGCTGACCAACACATAGAGGCACTCAGGCCACGTCACCCCGGCCACGCCCGCCGCGCAACTCCAGGAGAGGCCACAAATCGGCTCAACCTTACCCAGATCAAAGGTGCAAAAAACGGGCGCGGCATGGATCCATCCGACCGTACTTTTCTGCGTCCAGAAATAGCCCTGCGAATAGACCCCGTCCGTCAGTTGGCGCGCGTCCCCGGGATCGGTGCAATAGCTGTAATTCGGCGCGGGCGATAGCGTGTACGGTTTTTTCAACGCTATATTTTCAGGAGCGGCGTGTGCGAACAAGCTCCCGAGCGCCAGCCAAATAAAGGACCACGCTTTCATATTCAATCTCCTGTATCCCGCCCCTGTTCCGGCGGACGGCTCGGGGAGCCATCCCTACCGGACGCGGCCACACACGCCTGAAAAGCGCGTAACCGGGACGCCGCAGGGGCGCGTCCGGGACGTTTCCCCGAAACGCCCGTAGGTCCTTACAGCAGCTATGCGCTCCCCTTGGCGTCCTCACACCTCCGCATGCTGCCTTTCCACACTCACTTCTTCGCGTTGCGCGACTTGTTAATCGCGCCAGCCTGTTTGACCACCTCCGAGACCGGCTTGCCGTTCGCCTTGGCAATCGCCTCGTACCCGATCTTACGGTCCGCGTTCTCAGCCTGCACCAGCGCGGCCTTGGCCGCATCCAAGCCACTCTTGGCCGCGAGATAACCATCGCTACCCTCTTCGGCGTTACCGGCCTGCACCAGTTGTTCGACTTGCGCACGACGCGCTTTGCGGCGCTCCCGCGCGGCGTTCATGTCTTCCGCCTGCGCCAAGCAGGCAAATCCGATGACACACGCAAACGCCAAACACACCATCGTCTTCATTCGTTTCATAACGTACACTCCCTTTCCGCTCAAGGCTACTTATCCAAATCCAAGAAATTCTCAAGATCTTTCTGGACCTTCAGATTCACATCCATCGTAATGTGGATCGGCTTGATTTCGTGCTCGGTCTTGATCGACAGGCACCCGCCCGCCATGGACGCCACCGAGGCCAGCAGCAAAGCAGCCAGCACCTGTTTCCGTACCCTTTTCATTCGTGTTTCTCCTTTTTCCGGCGGTGCAGTCCGCACCCTTCCGGCAACCTACTTGCGCGACACGTTTAGCCCCATGTTCAGCAGTTCTTCCAAAGGCCCGTGCAGATTCAGATTCACGTCCACCGGCGCGGGCCACTCTTTGTCGTTCGACTTGCCGCCCAGCTTGATCCTCAACGTTCCTTCGTTTCCCTGCCCGGGCTCAAGGTCCATTTTAAACGTACTGAAATCCATATTGCTCAGCGCCTTCGCCAAAGGGATCTGCACATCGCCCTTGATGCCCGCCTTTTCCAGCAAAGAAGCCATCTGCGTCGTGTCATCCAGCTTCAACATCCCGCCCTGGCCAGGCAGGGAGTAGAGAAACCCTTTCGACAGGTCCACATGCCCGTTGTCGAAGCCCACCGGAAATCGTCCGTACAAGACGCCTTGCATCACTCCCTTGAACGGAAACACCATCATCAGCGCCTCGCCTAAGTCGATACGGTCCGCATAGACCACGAAGTCATCCTTGGGATGCTTGAGATCGAGATGCACCGAGTAGGCATTCAGGCTCCCTTTGCACCAGCCAAGCTCCATGCGGTCAACAAACAGCTCTTTTTCAGTCAGCTGGAACGTCAATCGTCCTTGATCCAGACGGACATTCCCCGCATGTGCCCGTATAAACGAAACAACCGGCCGTTCTATTGTCCTAAATGAAATCCCTTTTTGAAAAGGCACATCAGCCGTCAGCCCCTCAACGGCCAATTTGTCTTTCCTCACCTGCCCGTCCGCCAGCTTGAAGCGGCCCACGACACGCGGGTGTGTCCCCCAAAAAAGGACCTGCGCCTCGGCTGCCACTCGGCCCGAGAACGCCACGCCCTTGGCCTTGTCCCGGATCGCTCCCGCCAGCGCGTCGTCCGCAACAATCTCAGCTTCGGGCACCGCCACATCGATCACCATCCGCGGCAGGTCATCCAGCGGCACCGTCGCCTTCACCGTGACGCCCACTTGACTCGCTGCAACATGTACCCCAAACCGCACC
>JBBRJN010000401.1:0-3312 GCA_038219365.1 Kiritimatiellia bacterium
TCAGGAAGTCGGGACCCGCCTCAAGGTTCCACTGCCCGGCATCAAGGACGGTGACCGTTTCTCCTCCGGGAAGCGAAAAAGAGGCCGGACGATAATGTGCGTCGAACCAGAGACATTGCAGGTGGCGCTCGGTCCAGTGGAACCCGGAGCGGTAGCGCGTGTGTGATTCGCGCACGGACTGTGTCAGCAGCGAGAGAAGGGACGCATGCTCATCCGCATGAGGAAAACAGGCGGTTAGCGTGTGCATGATTGCCTTCCCCCTCACGCGTTAGGCTTTAGACTGCTCCCGCATTGTAGCAAACGCCTTCTTCCACGCCTCCTCGACGTTTTCTTTGGGCCAGCCGCATTCACACGAGACGCCCCCTGTATAGCCTATGTCTTTGAGTGCCTTGAAGAAGCCGCTCAGGTCCTCGCCTTTGGAGCCGGGGAATTTGCGGCCTTCCAGTTCGGCAATGTGACAGTGGCGGATGCGGGCACCTGCCTTGCGGATGGCGTCGGGACTCTCGTTTTCCTTCAGCATGTGATAGAAGTCGGCCAGCAACTGGATGCGCGGACACGTGATGGCGTCCACGTACTCGATGCCCTCTGTGACCGAGTTGAGCAGGTTGGTTTCGCCCTTATTGAGCGGTTCCAGTACGATGGTGACGTTGAGATCCTTGATGCGGTCGCCGAGCTTTTGACAGAACTCGATGAACTGCGCTTTGCCCTTGGCGAGGTCGAATCCTTCTGGCACTTTACGCGCGCCTCCGCTGCCAAACACGATGTGGGGGATGCCGGCGGCATCGGCGTGCTGGCAGGCTTTGACCGCATAGTCAAGTGCAGCGTCATGGGTCGTTTCAGGACCGGTGAGGCGAAATTTACCTGGAATAAAGCCGTTGCACGACCGGGTTGGTAGCACGCAGGCTTTGATTTTCGCCGCTTCCGCCAGATATTCGGTGTCCGGCATGTCCGGCTTCAAGGTCCCGGCGACACCGCCCTCGATGAAGTCGTAGTCGATGGCTTTAAGCTTCGCGGCTTTATCGGGACCGATGCAGATGCCGAACATGATCTTCGGCGCGGGCTGCTGCGCCTGCGCCATGCCGCCACCTGCGGCCACACCTGCTGCGGTCAAAGTCTGTATGAACGTCCGTCTGTTCAGAAGCATCATGACCTCCTCAGGAGAACCAGCTTGTGCCGGGGGTTTTGTAACCCTTGAACACCTTGCCGCCTGCCATGACCTGGCGTGCGCCCTTGTCGAAGGTGGCCTTCATGCCCGTGCGCAGCGAGGCGTTGGACATGATGAGCGCCACGGCGTGGCTGTACCCAGCCTCGATCGGTGCGTTCGGCTGCTTGCGTGCACGGACGCTCTCCATCCAATTACGCATGTGGGCAACCTCCATGTTGCCCGCGCCGGTGTTGGCAGCGGTGGCCGCGATCTCTGTCTCGCCGAGCTTCTTTGTCTCAAGCTTGGCCTTCTCGACGCCCTCGTTGGAGACGGTCCCCTTGATCAGGTCGATGGTGCCGATCGTGGAGTGGTAGTTTTCAACATTGCCGCGCGCAGCGTTCGTCTGGCGTGAACTGAACACGACCTGGAAACCCTTGGCGGCGTCGCTCTCTGGCCCGTATTCGAGGATCGTGGTGAAGGTGTCGCAGTTTTCGCGGCCGTCTCTCCATGCATACGTGCCGCCGTCGGCCATGGCGGACCGAGGAAACTCGAAGCCGGTGAACCACGCGACGGTGTCGATCTGGTGGCACATCCACTGGCCGGGGATGCCGGAGGAGTAGGGCCAGAAGAGGCGGAACTCGAGATATTTGCGCGGGTCGAAGGCCACTTTGGGACGGTCGAGCAGCCACTTGTTCCAATCGGTGTCGGCCGCCTTCAGTTTGGAGGGCAGGTCGCCGCGACGCCAGCGCTGGGGCTGGTTGACGTTCCAGCAGAGGTCAACATAGGTGATGTCGCCGAACTTGCCGGAGCGGATGTAGTCGTTGGCGATCTGGTAGGCCGGGCCGCTGCGGCGCTGCGAGCCGATCTGGACAACCGCGCCGCCGCGGTTGTTGGCCTTGCGGGCCTCGCGCACCGCGTCAAGCACGGCGTTGGCGGCGTCCATATCTTCGGCCATCGGCTTTTCGGTATAGGTGTCTTTGCCGGCCTTGACGGCGTGGACGGTGTGCCGCGCGTGCTGGAAATCGGCCGTGGAGATGATTACGGCGTCGACGTTCTTGGCCTTTTCGTAAAGCTCTTCGTCGCTCTTGTAGAGGTCAATTGAATGGCCGAACTCTTTTTCAAGCTTGGCTTTACCCTCTTCGCGGCGCATGCTCCAGAGGTCTGCCAAAGCGACCATCTCGAAATTCAGCTCGCCCTTTGATTTGAGGAAAGAGGGCAGCAGCGCGTCTTGGAAGCGGTTCGAGAAGCCGACACAGGCGACATTGATGCGGCTGTTCGCGCCCACGACGTTCAGGGACGGTGCTTGCTGCGCTTTCAGAATGCCGGGCATCGCTGCGAGAGTTACGCCAGCGGCCGCGGTTTTAACAAAATTGCGGCGGCTCAGATGGCTTGCTTGGCTCTGCTTCATACAGTCTCCCTTGTGCGTGAACCAGCTAGAATGAGCGTGCAAGACACACTCCTCACCCATTGCCGGATATCGCATTTCTTTAGTTTTGAAAAGAGTATAACACGAATCGGAAGCATCTCAAGTGCGAAGCGGCATCGCTTTACAGCTCAGGTACGGGGGGCACAAAGAAAGGCATCCATTTGGCAGGAAGCGGCGCACCCTCTTCGGGTTGAGCTGTGTTGCGGAGAACAGCGTCCACGAACGCCACAGAGCGGAGTCCTTCATCGATGCTGACAAAGCCCGCAGCGAGATCATGGGCGGCCGAAGCTTTCTTTTTCGGTGCGTCGAGGCTTTCCGCAAAGGCTCGGTAGGTGGAGGCCAAAGCCGCAATATAGGCCGCATTGTTGCCAAAGGGGGTCTGTTGGACAACCGCGGAGGGGGCTGCCGCCACACCACCGGTGAAGCGTTGCTCCGCGCCGTCCAGCCCGCGCAAAACCAGCCGGTCGGGTTCGCTCTGTCTCCAGCTGAGCGCACCCTTGTCGCCGTAGACGTCGAGCGAAAGGCCGTTGTTCTCTCCGGTTGCGATTTGACTGGTCAGGAAAACTCCGCGGGCCCCGGTCGAAAACCGCACCAGCATGTTGCAGTCGTCGTCCAAGACGCGGCCAGCCACGGAAGGGCGAAGGTCTGCGCATACTTCGCTGACGCTCAGGCCCGTGACCCACTCGGTCAGGTGCAGGCAGTGGATGCCGAGATCGACGAGGCAGCCCGCGGGGCCGCAGCG
>JBBRJN010000402.1:0-3308 GCA_038219365.1 Kiritimatiellia bacterium
CCTAGTGAAAAACCACAGCACACGCGTGTTCAAAATTGATGTTTGAGGCGCACGCGCGTTCATTAACAGATTCTCGGCAACAGTTCGCCGCGCGGCACGTCCACGAGCCGGCGGCCGCCCGTCACGGTTTCCATCACAACACGGCTTTTGTCACGCGTCACAACCCCCAAGCAAACTGCACCCGAACCTTCGGGCAAGGCTTGCCAGCGCTTCAAAATCGACGTGGCTGCCTCGCGGTCGCAAAACAGGATCAGCCGGCCCTCGGAGGCCGCGTGCAGCGGGTCAACCCCCAGCATCTCCGCGACGGCCCGCGTGGCTGGCGCCAGCGGCAGGTCGCGCTCCTTGAGCAGGATGCCCAGTTCGCGCCCCTCCACGATCTCGTTCAGCACCGTTGCCGCGCCCCCGCGGGTGGGATCGCGCATGAAGCGCACGTCCGCGCCAAATTCGCGCACAGCCATCACCAGCCGCTGGACCGTCCCCGTGTCGCTCTGCGGCCCGCTAATGAAATCCATGTTCTGCCGCGCCGACATCACCGCCATGCCGTGGTCGGCCAACGTGCCGCTAACCAGCACGCAGTCACCTTCCTGAATGCGCTCCATCCCCAACGTGAACTCAGGCAAGGTCACGCCAATACCAGCTGTGTTGATGTAGATCCCATCGCCCTGACCACGCGCCACGACTTTGGTATCCCCGGTCGCCACCGTGACGCCGCACGCAGCGGACGCCACACGCACAGCGTCCAAGATACGTCCCAACGTGCTGAAGGGCAGCCCTTCCTCAAGGATGAGCGCGAGCGAAAGCCACTTCGGTTCTCCCCCGCAGACAGAGAGGTCGTTCACCGTACCGTGCACGGCGAGATCGCCGATGTTCCCGCCGGGAAATTCCAGCGGCTGCACAACGAAGCTGTCGGTGGTGAAAACCAAACTTCCGCCCGGGGAAGGAAGGGTCGCGCCATCAGGAAGCCCGCGCAGCGGCCCGTTACCGAAACGCGGCACGATCTCCTGTTCGATCAGCTCCCGGGTCAGACGCCCGCCGCCGCCGTGCGCCAATTGGATAACCTTGTCCGCACTCACTTGGTACCTCCTTGTCATTCGCCCGGCAGTCCGTATTTGAAATAAGCCGCGCACGTCCCTTCCGCGCTCACCATGCAAGGCCCCACCGGATGATCCGGGTTACACACCTTGCCGAACAGGGGGCAAGCCGTTGGGCGGAGTTTGCCTTTGATCACCTCGCCACACAGGCAGCCCGCATGTTGACGGCCAGGCCGCACCTGCACCCCGAACTTCTTCTCAGCGTCATAGACGGCGAACTCAGGACGCAGCCCGAGGCCGCTGGAGGGGATCACGCCGATCCCGCGCCAGACAGCTTCCACCGGCTCAAGGTACTTCGCGATGCGCGCCTGCGCTTTGGGGTTTCCGTCCGGCCTCACCACACGGGCGTACTGGTTTTCGACCCGCGCTTCCCCTTTGAGCACTTGGCCCAGCAGGCCGTTCACACCGTACAAAATGTCGAGCGGCTCAAAGCCGGCGACGACGCACGGCACATGATAATCGGCTGCAAAAGGCTCGTAAGCCCGCGCCCCGATGATGGCGCTCACATGTGCCGGGCAAAGATACGCGTCGATCTTGATCTCCGTGTCTGCCAGCAACGCATGCAGCGCGGGCGGCACGCGTTTGAAAGCGGTTAGAAGCGACACGTTACGCACCCCCATGCGAAGGGCCTCAGCCACAATGCTCACCACCGGCACGACCGTGGTTTCAAAACCGATCGCCAGAAAGACGACCTCGCGGTCCGGATGGCTCAGCGCGAGTTCGACCGCAGCGCTGGGAGAGTAACAGACCCGGACCTCGCCGCCCTCGGAGCGGCATTCAGTCAAGTCGGAATCCGACCCCGGCACACGGATCATATCCCCGAAGGTCGCCAGAATCGCACCCTGCTTAGCCAGCGCGATGGCCGCGTCGATGTAGCCCGGGTCGGTCACGCAGACAGGGCACCCCGGCCCGCTGATCAGCTCCACGTTTTCGGGCAAAAACTGCCTGATCCCATAACGGCCGATCGCCATGGTGTGGCTGCCGCACACTTCCATAATGTGTACGCGCCGGCCTTGGACAGCCAAGGCCTGGCCCTGCTTTGCGATCATCCGCACAAACTGCGCGGCCACCTCTGGGTTTCTGAAGCCATCGATGTAGTTCATAAGCGCGCATTCGGGGTTCGGGGGTCAGGGTTCAGGGAATCGGACTGCGCTTCGCTGACGAGCTCGGCGAAGAGCGCCAGCGTGGCATCGGCCTCTTCCTGATCCAAGATCTCGATGGCGAAGCCCGCATGCACAATCACATAGACGCCGAGGCGCACGTCGGAGACAAGCGAAAGGTCGACCACCTGGCGGCTACCGCCCAAATCGGCCACCCCTTTTCCGTCAGCACGGATCTCAACAATTTTCATCGGCACCGCTAAACACATGTCAGACTCCTTATATGGGCCTCTTCCCTGCGATCACCGCCTGCCCAAAGGCGATGCAGCCGTCGTTCGGAGGCATCTTCCGGTGCACTAAAACACGCACGCCCTGCGCCGACAACCGCTGCACCACCAGGTCAGTGAGGATACGGTTCATGAATACCCCCCCGCTCAAGGCCACGGGGCATGCTGGACCGCGCGACAGGCCGTAGCTTATCATTGCCAGCGCGGCCTCGGCAATGGAGGAATGCGCCCCGAAGGCCCAGTCGCATGCGCGTCCGGCTGTCAGGTGCCCGTCCGACAGCAAGGCGAATGCTTCAGACCAGTCGATGACCAGCAGGCCCTCATTTTCCGCCTGCGCAAAAGGAAGGCGTGGCACATCACGCCGCGCGGAACGCCGCGCTACAGCCTCCAGCCGGATCGCGGACTGCCCCTCATAGGTGACCGTTTCCGGCGCAATCCCCAACAAAGCGGAAAAGGCGTCGAAGACCCGGCCAGCGGCATGGGTCAGCGGCGCGTTCAACTTTTGGATACACTGTTGCCGCCACATCGCACCTTCTTCGGGCGTGACCCTCAGCCGACGCAAACGCTCGTCGGTCAGTTCGACCCCTGCGGCGACCCACCGTGCGACCACCTGCCGCGCCGGCCGCCGCACCGCCGCGTCGCCGCCCGGCAGCGGCAGCTCGGCGAGGTGCCCGGCGCGCTCGAAGCCGTCGTAGTCCGCGACCAGCACCTCCCCACCCCAGGTCGCCGTGCCGCCGGCGATGGCGGTGCCGTAGCCGGTGCCGTCCAGCGCGATCCCGACGACCGGCGCGGTGCCGTCGAGGCCGTGCTCGGCCATCAGCGAGGCGACG
>JBBRJN010000403.1:0-3301 GCA_038219365.1 Kiritimatiellia bacterium
TGCGGGAGCATCTGCAAGGCGTCGCGCATGAAAGGCGAGCCGTCACGCCGCGTCTGGTAGGGATGTTTCCCCGAAACGTCCGCCGGGCCATGCAGCTACGCATGTGCGGTTCCACATGCAGCGCACCGGAGGTAGCGGTGAGCCCGGCGGACGGCTCGGGGAGCCTTCCCTTGCTACCGGACGCGGCTAAACACGCCGGGAACACGCGCCGTTACCGAAGGAGTAGGTGCGATTCCCCTTTTTTGAAAGCACAGTCGAAGGAATCGAATCAATCGATTTCCGTAAATCCTGTAATCCTGGCTAAAAAACCAAACTCTCCATCCCTGAGCAGTTACCCTATTTGTAAAGGTCTGTCCATGATTTCTACTTGAAACCCCGAATCCTTTTCGTGAAGTTTCGAGTCTTCCGTTGTTAAAACAATAAGGGCGCGTCGGGTTGACCGCCGGAACAGTAAATGGCATACTGAGTGCTATGGGAAACTGTATTACATTTGACGCGGCGGTCATGGGCGGGCGTCCGTGCATCCGAGGGATGCGCGTCACCGTCGGCACTGTGGTCGGACTGGTGGCGTCTGGGTATTCGCGCGGGCAAATTCTGGAACTGTACCCGTATCTGGAAGACGCAGACATCGCGGACGCCCTCGAATACGCCGCATGGCGGGCTGAGGAAATAGACGTACCCTTTGCCTTCGCCCCGGCATGAAAATCATCATCGACATGAACCTGTCGCCCGCGTGGTGCGCGTTGCTTGCGGCGAACGGGCATGAAGCGCACCATTGGCGTGACATCGGAAGCCCGTCTGCTACAGATGCGTCCATTCTGACTTGGGCGCGTGACAACAAGTGCGTCATCTTCACAAACGACCTTGATTTCGGGACGATTCTGGCGGCAACGTTCACCTGTTCCCCGAGTGTGATCCAACTACGGGGAACGGACATCACTCCGCGGAGCGCCGGTGCGTATTTGGTAGCGGCGCTCGCTTGTTATGCATCTGAGCTGGAGAGTGGTGCCTTGCTAACCGTCGATCAGGAGCGATCCCGCATACGGATGCTTCCGATCCGCCGATTTCAATAAACAGCCAGATCTCTCCGTGGCAAAGGATTCGGCGGGGGGGCACTATGACTAGAAATCCAGAACCTAGAAATCCTGACCGCCAATTCTGTTTGACATTCCTGCGCTGTTTCTATATAAAGAAACACCCAAAAGGCACCCTGTTGGCATTTTCACGCACTAACGCACCAATGAAAACGAACTCATGAACTTTTCCACCAACACCTATCCCGACGCCACCGGCCACTTCGGGCCTTACGGCGGACGCTATGTCGGCGAGACGCTGATGGCCGCCCTGATGGAGCTTGAAACCGCGTGGAACGAGGCGAAGAACGACCCCGCTTTCATGGGTGAATTCCGCTCCATGTTGAAGAACTACGCAGGCCGCCCCACGCCCTTGGACTTCGCCGAGCGCCTCTCGAACCACATCGGCGGCGCACGCATTTATCTGAAGCGCGAGGATTGCGCCCACACCGGTGCACATAAGATCAACAACGTCGTGGGACAGGGCCTGCTCGCCCGCCGCATGGGCAAACGCAGCGTGATCGCCGAGACCGGAGCCGGACAGCACGGCGTGGCAACCGCCACGATTGCCGCCCGCTTTGGCATGTCGTGCAAGATCTTCATGGGCGCAGAAGACGTGCGCCGCCAGGCACCCAACGTCCTGCGCATGCGGCTCCTTGGTGCTGAGGTCGTCCCGGTCACCTCCGGCACCAGCACGCTCAAAGACGCCATGAACGAGGCGCTGCGCTATTGGGTCGCAGAGGTTGAGAACACGTTCTACATCATCGGCACCGTCTCCGGCCCGCACCCCTACCCCGTTATGGTGCGTGACCTCCAGCGCGTTATCGGCGATGAGGCGCGGCAGCAGATGCTGGAACAGGTCGGACGCCTGCCTGACTTGCTGGTCGCCTGCGTGGGCGGCGGCAGCAACGCGATGGGCCTTTTCTATCCTTTCCTCGACGACCCGTGTGCCATGCTCGGCGCGGAAGCCGCGGGCGAGGGGCTCAACACGCCGCACCACGCGGCTTCGATCACCGGCGGATCGCCTGGCGCGCTGCACGGCGCGATGACCTACCTGTTGCAAAACAATGAAGGCCAGATCCAAGAGGCCTGGTCAATCTCGGCAGGCTTGGACTATCCGGGCGTCGGCCCCGAGCACGCCTTGCTGCACGACCTCGGCCGCGTGCGCTATGATGGCGTCACAGACCGCGAGGCGGTCGAGGCGTTCAAGCTGCTGTGCAAATTCGAAGGCATCATCCCTGCGCTGGAAAGCTCCCACGCGCTCGCCGCCGCCATCCGGGAGGCCAAAAAGCGCCCGAAAGACCAGGCGATTCTCGTCTGTATCTCCGGACGCGGCGACAAGGATCTCGACCACATTTGTGCGTATATGAAACAGCATAATATCTCAAGCGTTTCATGATCGACTCAACTCCTAAATCCTAACTCCTAAATTCTCCTATGAACCGCATAGACACCACCTTCGCCTCTCTAGCCTCTGCTAACCGCAAGGCGCTTGTCGCCTACCTCACGGCGGGCGACCCCGATTTCGACACCAGCCTGAGCATTCTGCGCACGGCCTGCGCCTCGGGCGTGGACGTGATGGAACTCGGCGTGCCCTTCTCTGACCCCAGTTGTGACGGCCCGGTCATCCAAATGGCCTCGGACCGTGCGCTCAAGGCGGGCATGTCGCTCTCGAAGAGCATCCGCCTCGCGGCTGAGCTGCGCAAGACGGTGCAGACGCCCATTGTGCTCTTCAGTTACTATAATCCGCTCTTCAAATACGGCCTTGAACGGGTCGCAAAAGAGGTCAGTGCAGCGGGTGTGGACGGCCTGCTGGTCGTCGACCTGCCGCCCGAAGAGGCCGGACCGCTCACCGCCGCGTTGAACGGCAAGGACATCCATCTGATCCGTCTCGCCGCACCCACCACGAAGCCCGATCGCATCCGCATGTTGGCCGACGGCGCGGGCGGGTTTCTTTACCTCATCACGCGCCTGGGCGTGACCGGCACGGGCGGGCTCGACTACGCGGATGTAGCCACGCACGCCGCACGCGTCAAAGCGGCCAGCCCCCTTCCCGTCTGTCTCGGCTTCGGCATCAGCACCGGCGCAGACGCCCGTGCGCTCGCGCCGATGGCGGACGGGCTGATCGTCGGCTCCGCGCTTGTGCGCGTGATCGCGCAAGCGCCCGCCGGTTCAGACCTGCCCGCGCTCGTCGCAGCCAAGATCCGTGAACTTCGTGATGGCATGGA
>JBBRJN010000404.1:0-3283 GCA_038219365.1 Kiritimatiellia bacterium
GGAATGCCGGCGTGCAGATGATGTTGCCCAAATCTACCGTGCTCGATTTCGCCTACACCGGGGAACGCGCCTCCAATCTGGTAGAAAACATCGACATCAATGCCGTCGATTTCGGCGCAGCCTTCCTGCCCGCCAATCAGGATGCGACGCAGACTTCCGCGCTGCCTGGTGCGGCGGTAGTGCCCGTAGACCAGATGCGGGCGTACCGCGGTTTTGGTGGCATCTCCCAGGCCGTCCCGCGCGGATGGTTCACGGCGCACCTGCTGCAGCTCTCGGTAACCCGGCGTTTCAGCCGGGGCCTGGCGTACGGCTTCAACGACACCATCACGCTGGTTAGTCGTGGCAGCACGGGGGCGCGCTTGCAACACAACCCCGGCGGCGGCTTCTCCCAGCGTCCGGACCAGCTGGATGCCGACCGCCTGCTGGGCGACTTCGTGCCGACTTATCACATTTTCAAAGGCCATTTCGTGTGGGAAATCCCTGGTGTAAAGGGCGGTGTGTCGGCGGGCGGGCACCTCTTGAAGGTGCTGACCAACAACTGGCGTCTTTCGGGCGTCTGGTCAGCCAATACCGGCGGCGCCTATACGGTGGGCGTCTCCTACCAGGGCGGTGGCGGCAATCAGAACATTACCGGCTCGCCAAGCTACGGTGGACGGGTCAAGATCCTGTCCAATCCCGGTTCCGGGTGCACCTCCGACGCCTACCGGCAGTTCAACGCGGCTGCTTTTGCCGCGCCCGCCGTGGGTAGCGTCGGGCTGGAGTCGGGCTCCGACTACTTGCGAGGCTGCTTCTTCCACAGCACTGACCTCGCGATCGCGCGCGAGATACGCTTGCCGGGTGAATCCAAATTCCTTCAGTTCCGTCTCGACATCTTCAACGCGCCGAACACGGCGCTTACCACCGGGCGGAACACGACGATGGCCGTGACGAGCCCGATTGATCCGACAGTCACCAATCTTCCCTTCGACGCCAGCGGCAACCGGATTGCCTCGCGCTCTCTACCGAAGAATGCCGGGTTCGGCGTCGCCAATGGCTATCAGGGGCCTCGAACCCTGCAGGCGCAGATTCGATTCGTTTTCTGAAGACGGCGGTTCACGTGACCGGGATCGCACGTTCAGCGGGGATGGAGCGCGACAGGGCAATTGAGATAGTCTGGAGGGCGTCATGCTGATTCGCCTTGCCTCCTTTCTCGCCTTGATGGCCTTCGCGCCGGCCTCTGTGGGCCTCTTTGACGGCCACGCTGACGTCGGCATCACGCCGAAGACAGGCGACGCGAAGTTCGATTCCGCCAAACGCGAATACGCTGTCACCGGTGGCGGCGCCAACATCTGGGGCAATGCCGACGCGTTCCATTTCGTCCACCGCAAGGTCACGGGCGACTTCACGATTACCGCCGACGCGCGCTTCATCGGAAACGGCGTGGTGGCGCATCGTAAGGCCGATCTGATGGTCCGTCAGACGCTCGATGCCGGCTCGCCCTACGCGGGCGTGGCGGTTCATGGCGACGGCCTCACTTCACTGCAATATCGGAAAGATAAAGATGGGATCACCGCGGAACTGAAGTCGGCAATGAAGGCTCCGGTGCGCATCCGCCTGCAGCGCCGCGGCGACGAACTCATTATGTCCACCTCGATGAAACCGGGCGACGATTTCACTACCTCCGATCCCGTCACGGTCCCGCTTGGCGCCGGTCCGGTTTACCTCGGCCTCGCCGTCTGCTCGCACGACGCCAACGTTCTCGAAACCGCCGTGTTCTCCAACGTCATAATGAAGTAAGCTGTGCGGAAGTTTCATGTCACCAATTTCGGCTGTCGAGCCTCACAGGCCGACGGAGCGGCCATCGAAGGTCTGCTCGCAAAGAGCGGTCTGACGCCCGCCGCGGATCACAAGTCCGCCGAATTCGTGATCCTGAATACGTGCACCGTCACAGCCGCCGCCGATGATGAACTTCGCCAGGTAATCCGCCGCGTTCACCGCGAAAATCCCGATGCCAGCATCGTCGTCACCGGCTGCTACGCGCAGCGCGCTCCCGAGGAAATCAGCGGTCTCCCGGGCGTGTCGCTGGTGGTGGGCAACTCCCACAAGACGAAGATCGCCGAACTGCTGGCCGCGCCGTATCACGGTGAAGTCCACGTGGGCGACATCTTCGAGCCTACGGAGTTTCTGGCCACGCCGGTGGAGGAAGCCGCCGGAGACCGCTCCCGTCCGAACCTGAAGATTCAGGATGGCTGCCCGAATCGCTGTTCGTTTTGCATTATTCCCTATGTGCGAGGCAACTCGCGCAGTGCGCCGGTTCAGCAGGTGGTGGACCAGGTCCGCGACCTCGCGTCGAGGTACGCGGAGGTGGTGCTGACCGGCATCAACCTGGGCCGCTGGGGCAGGGAAGCAGGGATGCGGATGCGCCTCGCGGATCTGCTGCGGATCCTGCTTGCCGAGACGGACATTCAGCGTTTGCGCCTCAGTTCCGTTGAGCCGATGGACTGGACGGACGAGCTGCTGCAACTGATGGCGGATTCTCCACGCATCGCGAAGCACATGCACGCGCCACTGCAATCCGGCTCTGATACGGTCCTGCGGAGGATGCATCGCAAGTATCGTCCGCATCATTATGAGAGCCGCGTTCGCCTTGCGCGCGAATTGATGCCGCACGCCGCCATCGGCGCCGACGTTATGGTGGGATTTCCGGGGGAAACCAACGAGGAATTCGAGCAAACCCGAGCGCTCATTGATCGGTTGCCGTTCACCTACCTGCACATTTTTCCCTATTCGGAACGGCCGGGCACACCCGCTGCCGAAGCCGAAGGTCAGATTCCGTGGCAGATTCGCAGGGAGCGGGGTCGGATTCTCAAGGCACTCGGGCAGCAAAAGAACCGCGCTTTTCGAGAAAGCCAGGTGGGCCGCACGCTGTCGGTGGTCACGCTGCACAACGGTGAAGCGATGGCGTCCAACTACATTACGGTGGAGCTGGCGTCGACCCGCCCTGTCCGATCTCTGATGGAAGTACGCGTTGGCGGTCTCACGGACACCGGCCTTCGGGAGCACTGTGACTTTCCCGTGCTAACAATTTAATAAATTCTTACAATTCTGAACCCGCGACATCTGTTAGGCTGTCAATCACTATGTTCGGCGACAGAGTCCACGACATTCTCCACCTTTTTGAAGATGGCCAGATCAACCGGCGCGATCTTGTCCACAAACTAACGGGCTATCTGGGATCCGCCGCTGCCGCCGTCGCGGCCATCAATGCGGCGGGACTGGCGGAGGCGCAGGTGGCCCAGTGTCC
>JBBRJN010000405.1:0-3269 GCA_038219365.1 Kiritimatiellia bacterium
GAGCCAAATGGAGCCAAATGTGCCAACTAAATGCGCCAATTACTGAAGCATTTGAATCCAACGCCGGTGCTTGTCTGGCATGAACCAGCTACTCGTTGAACGTGGACAAAAATTTATGCGCTGTCCGAGTAGAATCCGTCCGGGCACTCTATAAACGAAGCGAATGCCTTAACGATTGAATCATAGGAGGAAGTTTTCACCTATGGTAGGCCTTGTCTGGTTTGGAAAACGCCGAAACATTGCCGAAACAGCCTGCCAGTGATCGTCGTAACTTCGCAAAAAGGCTGAAAATCAAGCGGGCGTGCATATTGCTTGTTTCGGCAACCGCCCCGTGTTTCGGCAATGTTTCGGCGTTTTGGTCATAATAAATCGACTTGTTGCAATCGGTAGCAGGGGTCGCCACAAAAACAAAAAACCCCGTAAACATTGGGGTTTACGAGGCTTTTATCTGAATAAGATGGTCGGAGCGGAGGGAATTGAACCCTCGACCTTCTGGTCCCGAACCAGACGCGCTACCAGGCTGCGCTACGCTCCGAAAGGGGTCACAAAACAGGCGCATAAATTAGCTTATACGTCGGCAGAAGTCAAAGCCAAAGATGCGCGCTGCAAAAAAATTACATGACGCGTTCGACTACTATCTCAGGGTCGATGGATTCGCGCAGGATGCGCTCGATCCCTTGCTTCAGGGTCATCGTGGCGTGGGGGCAGCTGCCGCAGGCGCCGCGCAGACGCAGTTTAACGGTCTTGCCCTCGATTGAAATCAGCTCCATGTCGCCGCCGTCCGCCTGAAGCATGCCGCGAAGTTCTTCCAGTTTCGCCTTGATCTGTTCGCTCATAAGTGGGCTCCTTTACGAAAAGGCGCATATCATGCCTAAAAACGCATGCGGCGTCAAGCCATGGCCGCTTACGTGAAAAATCGGGTTGGAATTTTGATTGCCAAGACGGGCCAGATTCCATTAGATTCACAAAGCGTTTCTAGGGACCAGACAGCAGAGGAATTGCCTATGTGCGGGATTGTCGGTTATGTGGGAAAACGCAGCGCGTGTGACATTCTGATCAACGGCTTGCGCCGCCTCGAATATCGCGGCTACGACTCTGCGGGTGTGGCGCTTTTTTCGCAGGGCCGGTTAACGGTTGTCAAGCAGACCGGTAAGGTCGCCTTGTTAGAGAAGCGTTTATCAGAAACGGTTCCCGCCGCTGTTCGGGAGCAGGCGCAGATAGGTATTGCGCATACGCGCTGGGCGACGCACGGGTTGCCAACCGAGGAGAACGCGCATCCGCATGTGGCGGATGGCGGACAGCTTGCTTTGGTCCATAACGGCATCATCGAAAACTATGCGTCGCTGAGGCGGCAACTGGAGGCACGCGGCTGTGTGTTCGTCTCGCAGACCGATACGGAAGTGCTCGCGCATCTGGTCAGCACCTTCGATGCGGGCGATCTTTTGTCGGCCGTCTCGCAGGCGCTGAAGCGCGTCGAGGGAACCTACGGCATCGCGGTGATCTCCACGCGGCACCCCGGGCAGATCGTAGTGGCACGCAAGGGGAGCCCGCTGGTGATCGGCATCGGGGACAGCGAGACGATCATTGCCAGCGATGTTTCCGCAATCGTGGCGCACACGCGCCAGGTGATCTATCTGCAGGACGGCGATGTGGCGGTGGTGACGGCGGATGGCCCCTTGATTTACACCTTCGACAACGTGCCTGTGGACCGGACGGTCTCAAAGGTGGAGTGGGAGGTCGGCGCGGCTGAGAAGAGCGGCTACGAACACTTCATGCTGAAGGAGATCTTCGAGCAGTCGGCGACGCTTCAGAACACGATCCGGGGACGGCTGGATTTTGCGCTGGGCACAGCGCTTCTTTCGGGGCTGAGTCTCTCGCCGCGCGAGCTTGCGGCGATCCGGCGGCTGGTGATTGTGGCCTGCGGCACCTCGCTGCATGCGGGGATGGTGGGGAAATACCTTTTTGAAGGGCTGGCGGACTTGCCGACAGACCCCGAGCAGGCCGCGGAGTTCCGCTACTGCAACCCGATTTTGGGGCCTGATGACATGGTTGTCGCGATCAGCCAGTCAGGCGAGACGGCTGACACGCTGGCAGCGGTGCGCGAGGGCATCCAGAAGGGTGCCTTGGTGGCGGGCCTCTGCAACGTGGTCGGCTCAACGATCGCGCGGGAGACGGGCCGCGGCGTGTACTTGCACGCGGGGCCGGAGATCGGCGTGGCGTCGACCAAGGCATTCACGGCGCAGGTCACGGTGCTGCTGATGATGGCCCTCAAGATCGGGCGTTGTCGCCGCGTGTCGCGCGAGGTGGGGATCTCCTTGTGCGAAGAGATCAGGAATCTCCCGAAGCTGGTCGAAGCGGCTCTGGCGCAAAACGACGCGATCGCCGCGATCGCGTCGAAGTACGCGCATGTGAACAACGCCTTCTTTATCGGACGGGGCATCCTGTATCCGACCGCGCTGGAGGGCGCGCTGAAGCTAAAGGAGATCAGCTATATTCACGCCGAAGGGTATCAGGCGGCGGAACTCAAGCACGGCCCGATCGCGTTGCTGGATGAGAACATGCCGGTAATCGCGCTGCTCAACGATATTCCCGGCAAAGAGAAGACGCTGGGCAATGTGCAGGAATGCCGCGCACGGCGTGCGCCGGTGGTCGGCATCGTGACCGAAGGTGACACGGAGGCAGAGCAGGGGCTGAGCGATGTGATCCGCTTGCCGCGAACGAGCGCGTACACCGCGCCGGTGGTTACGGCCGTGGCGCTTCAGCTTTTCGCCTACCACGTGGCACGGCTGCGCGGCTGTGAGATCGACCAGCCTCGCAACCTGGCCAAGAGCGTGACCGTGGAGTGAAGGCGGGCGCTGCGGGGACCCTTTTCAAAAAAGCGCTAGGCTTTCAGCTCCTGAATGGCCGCGTGCAGGTTGGCAAAAAGGGTGTCTAGTTTATCAAGCGGCACGGCGGAGAACGCCAGCCGAATCAGTCCGGAGAGCACGATCACGCCTGTGCCGCGTGAGGCCAGCAAGTGCTTGCGCACGGCTTCCGCTTCAACGCCTAGCGGTTTGACGCACATGAAGTAGCCGGAGTTGAAAGGCATGGGCTCAAACGAGGAGCGGTATTCAGGATGTGAGCTGAGGATCGTTTTGATGCGCTGATAACGGTGCTGCAGGATCTCGAACTTCGCTTGCTTCTGCTGCGCATAAACGGGCTGGCGATACGCTTTCAGGAGCAGGTGTTGTCCAAGGTTAGACACGCTGGAGATTGATCCCCGCACCACG
>JBBRJN010000406.1:0-3259 GCA_038219365.1 Kiritimatiellia bacterium
CTGCTCTTTATGATGGGGTGCTACCTGATTGGCGGGTGCATCATGGACGCGCTGGCCTTCCTGCTGATCTCTCTGCCGCTCTTTGAGCCGCTGGTGGCGCGGATGGGCTATGACCCGATCTGGTTCGGCCAAATCGTCTGCCTCGTGACGACCCTCGGCGCGATCACGCCGCCCGTCGGGGTATCCTGCTTCGTGGTGGCGGGGATGAGCCCGGACGCCAACTCCGCGCAGGTCTTTCGCGGCGCGATGCGCTTCTTGCCCGCCTACGTGATGGTCTGGCTCCTGCTTCTCCTTTTCCCGCACGTGATGGTCGGCTGGCTCTCCGGCCTGGTACGGTAAGCACGCCAGCAGCAACGGGCCTCGCACCGATTACGGGCGTGGAGGAATAATCCCTGCACTGGACGCTATCCCATCACGGGAACCCGAGGGTTTTCACGCTGGGCAAGGTCATTGTCGAAAATTGAGACGTGACTCTGAGATACAATTAACGGGCCTTGCATGACATGTCATACAATGCTACTGTTGTATTACAAAAGGAGGATGTTATGGGTGCTGCAATTTCCGTTCGTCTGCCGGAGCCACTCGCGCGCAGGCTGAGCGCTCTGTCCGAAGTGACGGAGCGTCCGAAATCTTTCCATGTGCAGAAGGCGCTCGAAAGCTATTTCGAAGAGTTCGCCGATTTCCGAATCGCCTTAGACCGGCTGCACAGCCCCAAGGACAAGGTCGTTTCATCGAAAGAACTGAGGGCGTCGCTTGGGCTATAACGTGACATTCAAGAAGTCCGTTCAGAAAGACCTTTCGAAGTTGTCGAAAGCGGTGGCTGAAAGCATCTTGGACAAGATCGACGAGGCTTTGCCAGATGGGGCAGAGTCGTTCCCCGCACTCAAGGGCGAGTTTTCCGGACTCAGGAAGTTCAGGGCCGGGGATTATCGCGTCATCTATACCCTTCTTGGGAACGATGTCCTGATCCTCCATATCGCGCACCGGAAGGAAGTCTACCGGTGATATCCGACGATGCTTAGACTCGCAACGTCTTCATTACCGCATCTTGGCGCGGAGCTTCTTTTCTTTCTCGGCGCTCCAATAGGCGCAGTCCAACTCAATGAAGACCGAGGAATAGGCGATCGTGCCCTCTGTCTTGAGGATCACCACGTTGAAGAGTTTTGCGGCTTCCGCCAGCTTCGCGAAGACCGAATCGTGAAGCATCGTTTCGGTGTGCGCGCCGGCCAGAATGCGGGCGAGTTCTTTTCGAAACGCAGTCACTCCGTGGGCCATGCTTTCGGTGATGACCCCGAGTTCTTTATCCGTATAGAAGATCGGCTTCACGTGCGATGAGGCCTTGATGGCGGACACCACCTTTTCAAGGGTTTCCGGCAAGGTCGCCTGCGTGTTGATCGTCGTGATGCCCGGCGCACTCTGGTAGGGATACGCCTTGTCAACGACGAGAATCCAGTTGCGGTGCCCGAGCAGGGGCAGCAGGTGTGCGAACTCTTTTTTCCAGCTCATGTTATCTCCTCTTTGCGTTTCTTGGGTAAGTTTCCGACTAAGCGAGTTTTCCGATCAGTTCGACAATCTCCTGCCACGAGCCGCTGCGGCGCATGTTGGCAGCCTGCACGTAGCCCCGGTTCCACGGACGGTCATAGACGATGACGGTACACGCCTGGCGGTGAGCGAGCAGATCAAGCGCGGTCGGCGCGTCGTCGATGGCGACATCGAACGCAAGCGCCGCGAATTCGGCGAGGTTCAGCGTTTTAGGCGTCCCGGGTGGCGGCTGTGCGGGCGCACGTCCATACTTGTCAACGTAGATGAGATCCAGATGCGAGAGGCCGTGCTTGCGGAGCCAGCCGCAAGAACCGTCGTGGCTGGTGGCGGGACGCCCGGTGACAATCGCGAGGTCATGCCCGTCTGCCTCCAACGCGCAAACGGCATCCAGGCTGCCGGGTGCAGGTGCGAGGTGCGTTAAAAACGCTGGGCGATGCGCGTGTTCCATAAGGTCATCGATTTCCGAACCTGAAAGGTCGAAGGCCTGTTGGAGATCAAACACCGAGATCGCTTCGTACGGAACGTCGCGGGCGAAAAGATCACGCGCCAAACCAGACAGGTGGCGCGCGGTTTCGCACAGCACATCGTCAAAATCGATATAAATCCGCATGGCCATACCATAGCAGAAAACCGGGCGGCCGAAAAGCGGCACCCAACGCCTGCTTAAGCAGCGGGTGCGATTCAACTTTGTTGCTCTTTGCGCGAATCCCCCCTTGTCAGCTGTTTCATGTGTATGTCAAACTACTGTCATGACCTCTCGTGAACGTATTTTGACCGTCTTGCGCGGCGGCATTCCAGACCGGGTCCCGGTCGCACCCTTTATTCAGGAAGAGTACCTGTCCTGGGTCTACCCAGAACGCCGTCACCTCGACCGGGTGGACACGGTGATTGAATTGGCTCGTGAATTGGCCTTCGACGTGATCACCAAACACAATCGTTTTATGACCCCGCACTTCATGATCCGTGACCACCTCAACTGGCGTGTGCGGCGCGAGACGGTCCGTGAGGACACCCTGTGGGTCACCCGTGTCGAGATCCTCACGCCGGACCGGACGCTGACGCAGGAAAGCGTCAAACCGGACGCGGGCACAGCCACGCAAGGCCTCATGTCCGCCATGCGTAAGCACCTGCTGGAGACGCCCGATGACATCGACGCGTTCATACGCTGGGTCCCGGAGCAGGACGCCCAGGAGATCCAGGCGATGCGCGACGCCGCCGCAGGCTGGCGCGCGCGCGTCGGCGACCGCGGCATCAACGCGCCCTGGGGCTGGGCCGGAGTCTTCAACTACGCCTCGGACCTCTGGGGCATCGAGAACCTGATGATGGCCCCCTATCTGGACGAGCCGCTCTACCGCCTGCTGATGGACACGCTCACCGAGCGCATGATCGCCTACAACCGGCCGCTCATCGAGGGCGGCGCGGACGCCATCGGCCTGCAGGGCCACATCGCCAACGCCCGCACCGTCAGCCCCGACTATTTCATGGAGTTCGTCTTCCCCTACGAGAAGCGGCTGATCGACGCGCTGCACGGCCAGGGCGCGTTCACCGTCTACCACAACTGCGGCTGCGCCCGCGCCTTCTACGGCTGCTACCGCGAACTCGGCATGACGGTCTGGGAGACCGTGGCCGAGGAGCCCCAAGGCGACAACACTCTCGCCGAAGCCAAGCGCGTCATGGGCGACCGCGTCTGCCTGCTGGGCAACCTCGACCAGCTCCG
>JBBRJN010000407.1:0-3217 GCA_038219365.1 Kiritimatiellia bacterium
GCCCCTTTGGCCGCCGTGTAGGTGACCGATGCAGCCGCGTCAGCCGAGTCCTCCGGCCCGAACACGACCGGCTGGTCCAACCGATACTCGCCGTCTGCAAACTCAACGATGACGGCGTCTTTCGCGCCTACAACACGGTCCGTTCGCAATTTGCGCAGTTGAAGCCGCGCCGCGTCAAGACTCGCCAGCGGGCCATCGTTCTTTCCCTTATCGAACTTCTGAAACATGCCCGTGTGCGCATCATTGCCGTCTGGTGCCACATAGACCGTGAACGTCTTCGCCTCGACTGTTGAAAAGGCCAGCACCCCCGACAGATAAAACGCCTTCCACATCACTCTTTTCATGACTTCACGACCCCTTATAAAAAGTTTGCTCAGTTCGCGACAAAACGCATGATGCGCATGGCATGACCGGCACTCTTGGTTTCTGACGCGATTCGCAGCGTCAGTGTGTGCGGACCTGGCAACAGTTCCGTGCCGAGCATCACGGTGCGCGGATAATGAAGCCCCTTGCTGTAATCATGATAGAGATTGACCGCGCGGAACGGGCCGTTGTCGATGCTGGCTTCGGCGATACCCGCATCAGGCCCCGCGACAATGTACGCACCCACTGCGGTGCCCTCGAAGGCCAGCGTCGCTTCGGCTCCCGCTTCGGTTGCGCAGAGCATCGGGATGGCTGTAAAGCGCTCACGTTTTCCGCCCGGCAGCGATGACCACTCCGGAACGCTGAGCGACCATCCTTTTTTGACCTGTGCCTCCTTGGGATCGATGAAACGCCCTTGCGCGTAGTTCAGCGGGTCGAGCGGCGTCAGCGGGACCAAGTTCGGCGTGACGCCCGCGTTTTGCGCGAGCGGTGCCGCCCATGCGCGGGTGAAAAGCTCGTCGATCATCTGCGCACAGAGCGCATTGCCGAACGGCGCGGGGTGCACGCCGCCGAATTTTTGCCACGTCAACGTGCCTGCCGTGATTTCCTCGGCAACCTCTTTGGCCAGATTGATCGTCGGAATACCGTAATATTCGGCCACCGCCTCGTGCGCCTCGATGGTCAGGGG
The DNA here is from genome assembly GCA_038219365.1 of Kiritimatiellia bacterium. Classification (GTDB taxonomy): domain Bacteria; phylum Verrucomicrobiota; class Kiritimatiellia; order RFP12; family UBA1067; genus JAHFSX01. The sequence continues at coordinate 1,052 of JBBRJN010000407.1, forward strand.
CGTCTTTCCTTCTTGGAACGTTTTAAGAATGGACTCATTCACGAAGAAGGTCATCACGATGTCGATGTTGGGGTTGCTTTGTCGTGCGTGCCTCAGGATGCCTTCCATGCCGCGGATGCACTCGGTACGGGAGTGATGCGCGTCCTGGTCGTCGTTGACCGCAAACTCCACAAAGAGCAAGTCAACCGGGCCTTGCCCAAGCACGTCCGTCCCCAACCGGAACGCGCCCGTGGTCGAGCAGGTGGAGGAGATTCCCGCAGCGATGAACGTGAACACGGTGTTGGGAAAACGCTTTTGCAGGATCTCGCAGACCATGGGCCGATACCCGTTCATCTCGGTGATCGAGCCGCCGAGAAAGGCCACCGTGCCCTTGCCTGAACGCTCGAACGTGAGGCGCGCGTTTTCAAAGGCCCCACGCGGCCTGACCTTATCGCCAAATGGCTGCGCCGCGGGCAACGCACCCGACACGATTGTGACCGCCGCCAAGCAAATAACGGCAAGCCGCAGCAACACCTGTTTGAACATCATTTCTTATGACCCCCTTTACCTGTCTACTTGATATGTATGTTACACTGCCGAATGCTCCAAGGCAAGCGTAACACAAACAGGCCAGAGTCACTGCTCGAACATCAGCCGAAGACGGAAAAAACGCTTCGTTGCGGTCGATCCTTCCTGCTCGCGTAACAAGACAGACTCGCGTTCTGCGGTCAGCGGCGTCGCTTGAAACACCGTACTGCCTGTCACCTGCCACGACGCCCCCGTCAGATCGTCCGTCGCAAGGATGTCGTAGCTGACATCAAGCGCGTTGACCGGCCGGAGGAAGCTAAGCGTGGCGAAATGCGCTTCACCCTCTTTCGCCAGCGAGAAACCGACGGACTCGGCATCGGCATCTGCCACCCACGGGTCGCTTCCCAACGCATATTCGACCCAATTCACGCGCCCGTCCCCGTCAGGGTCGGCATAGGGATTGCCAATCCCGGCTTTTGTGCGCTCGCCCTCCGTGAAGTGGAAGTTGTCCCAGCCGTGATACGCCTGGGAAAAACCTGACTCGGCTGTGCCCGGACTGCCCTGCGCGGCACGGCTGAGTCCCCAGCTGACCGCATTCCCGAAATCATTGTAATTTGCCGAGGTGTCGCGAAGCACCAACGCGTGCCCGCTCCCATCCGACGCCGGATACCAGCCGTCCTTGTACTCAAAGTCGAGAATGTTCTCGCCACACGCGTCCGTCAGTTCCAAGCGTTCCCCGTTGTTGTCAAGCGCCCCCTCGTAGGGCCCGAAGACCGGCACGCTCACCGCGGGATAACGCCGCGCGAACGCGGCCACATTCTTAGCCAAGACCAGGCGGGCTCCACCCGCGAGGTTCGAGGTCGGGAAGGTGTAGCCGAGGCCCTGTGTGAAATAGGCACCCGTAAGCGTCAGCGCATTGGCACCGGTATTCATCAGTTCCAAATACTCGAAATCATCATCCGTGACACCGACCAATGCCGCGGCCTCGACTGGCGAGGGATCAGCGGGGTGATATTGAATCTCGGTGATGCGCAGATACCGTTGCGTCGGCAGCGGCGCACCCGCATAGTTGGTGGTTGCGATCAACTGATCTGCCGCATCGTACAGGCTCACCGTGCCGCCGCGCGCCGAGAGCTGTCCGCTGTAGTTGCCCTGCACGAAGCGCCGCTGCCCGCCGGTCGGCCCGACCGTGCGCGCACGGAACGAGCGCGCGTCTTTGACCAGATGGAGCAGCCCGATGTAGTTGGCGGCTGCCGTGCCCGCGCCCGCCGGGATCACGGTTCCGCCCTTGAAGGTGTAGCCGATCTCGCCCTTCACCTGCCACCCCGAGATGTCCACGGACTGAGCCGAGGTGTTTCGCAAAATCACGTACTCGTTTGACTGCGTGTTGCCCGCCGGCAGGAAATCGAGCGAGTCGATCACGACCATCCCCGGCACGTTGGCCTGGGCCGCATCGGGAACGTTTACGCTGTTGAACGTGGGCCGGCCAGCCCCCTTATTGAACAGGAAGGCACGGCGCGGCGCGAAGTAGTTGGTGATCACCCGCTCGACCTCCTCGCGCGGGCGGTTCTGGCTGAAGCGCGCGTCGATCCCCCAACGCGCCGCATCGAGGTCACCGTCGGTCCAGGGTGAGGGATCTGCCGGATCGGGGTCTACCGA
>JBBRJN010000408.1:0-3202 GCA_038219365.1 Kiritimatiellia bacterium
AGTTGCCGACGCTGCTAGCGGAGTCATAGCTGCCGCCGCCGTCACCGTAGCCCACGAGGTAACTTTTGCCGCCCGCATAGCTTGCTGAAAACCACTGGTCGCTCGGAGGTTCGTCGATCAGGGAAGCGCCAACACCCGTGAAGAACCAGCTCCAGCCCGCGATGGCGAAGTTTTCGCCGCTGAAGTAGCCGAAGCCGTCGCGCATGATGCTGCGACGCGGGATTGCGGCATACGCGCCGAGTTTAAAGCGATAATCGTGCGCTTTGCGCAGGTATCGGCGCAAGAGCGAAGTCTCGGACGCGGCCGAAGCCGGCGCGCGCGTCATATTTGACAAATCCACGCGCCCCACCATCAGCTTGAGAGGCGCGGGCAGGTAGCTCTGGTCGAATTTGCCGTCGCCGGGAACATTGCGGTTGCGGGCGTCGGCAGCGGAGGTGTTATTGACCGATGTGTCCGTCCAGGTGCCGGTCATATCCCCGTAATATCCGTCCGCGGGCCAAGCCCCGATGTGGTTGCCGTGACCGTCCGGCGCGATATTGCCAGAGTAGGGCACGGGCACATGCCCGAGCAGGTAGACCATCTTCACGTTGGCGGGGTCGGCGTTGTATGCCGTTTTGATCAAGGCCTTGATGCTGGCTGCCGTGTCGGTGCGCGTGGCGGGGATGGTTTCGACGCTCCAGCCGTCGCCGGTGAGGTCTGCCCGCAGCTGCGTGATCTCAGGAGCGAGTGGGCCAGCCATCGTGTTGTCGATCACGAGCAGCAGTTTACCGCGTTGCTCGGCCAGCGGCACACGTACGCCGGAGCTGAGGTACCCCATCGCAGTGGAGGGGCTGACGCCGGAGAACGTACGCTCCATCCAGTATTCGTACTCCGTATATGGCGCGGCCGTGGCATCCACATAGCTGGTCTGATTGGTGGCGAGATCAGCCTGCTTGATCCAGACCGTTTCACCCTTGAGCCGACGGTGAAGCTTCTGAGCCGTAATGTTGCCTTGTCTGCGTTGCGTCCACGAAAGCGCGATGCACGGGGGATTGGTGGCTGTGGCAGCGCTCAGGTCGACGGCAAAATCACGTGGCGTTTGGGCATACAGTGAAGAAACCGCAAGGAGTCCTGCAACCCATGTCACCCCGGCTTGGCGGGTTATTTTGTTCGCTAGATTCATCATAAAGAAAATTCAAAAAAACATGAGATTGATTTTTGGTTACGTACACCAAATACATTACTGGAGTAGTATAAATTGATTTAGTCGCAAGTCAAGGGCTGACCACACCCGAGTTCAGGGTGATCTGGCGAGTAACCAGTTGACAAGATCGGTGCGCCGCTCGGCGTTAGCGAGGGGGTGCGAGTCCGATGCCAGGAGGGCACGTATTTTTTTGCGATTGTTACGTCGGAGATCAAGCGCACGGAGACACCAGGCGTAGGGCAAGCCAACGAGATGACGGGCACAGGGATAGCGGATAACCAAAAACGCACGTGGCATGAAAATACGCGCCAGCAGGAGGCGTATCCGACCGAAGCGGGAGGCATTTTTGAATTGAAGGAAGGTCGTCTCGCCCATACGCGCCTGAACGGTCGGCAGGTCAAAAATAATAGAAAAGGCCTGCGCGAGCCGGTCCGCATCTGCGACAAAAAGAGAGGGGCACAAAGCTGCGGGCGGCTTGATTTCGAATAATTCGTTTACGAGGCTGAGAACGAACGGTGTGGCACGCCCGGTCTTCCAGCGGAGGGCGGCGGCATTTAACGCAACGGCTGTCAGGCGCGGGCCGAACGCGTTGAGATAAAGCGCGATGTCGAGATAGCCGCGCAGGGGCATGGCAAACAGGTGGTGCAGGATGTGCTGAGTCAGGTGTGATATCAGGTCGGCTGGCGCAAGCAGTTTGACCGGGTGACCGTGAAGGCTTGAGGCGGAGGTGTTCTCCCAGACCGTCTCGATGTCCGGAAGCGGACTGCCGCTGACCATTTGGGCTTCGACGTGCCAATGCAGTTCGACACACAGCGGCTGATTGGGATGGCGGTAGGGTTGGTCGCAGGAGTAGACGCTGTGAAGCGTTTCGCTTTTCGTGACATACCCCAGTGAGAGGAAGCAGGCGTGGCAAGCGTCGCGGTCAGCTGAACGGACGAGCAGGTCGAGGTCGGACATGGAACGTTGAGCCGGGTCATCGTAGACGGTTTCGCTGAGCCAAGAGCCCTTAAGCGGAATCACGTCGATGTGCTGAGCAGCGCACGCGACGAGGATCTCGGAGAACTGATTTCTTCGCCGTGTGGAATGCGGCAGGGCATCGAAAAACCTGGCACGCCAAGCGGCAGGGGCTGAGTCGGCCGCGACGGGCGCTTTGAGTGAAAAGAGAGTGGGAACGTGGGCCGCCAGCCAAGGGTAGAGATAGGTGTCAACGCCTTGCTCGCATGCCTGCCGGTAAAGGGCGGGCCAGTCGGCAAAGGTCAGATCCGAATCAGGCGGACGCCGGTTGACCGCACCACGAAGGCAGGCCATCAGCGTTTGGTATGCGGGCGGTATGGCGGGTGCGGGGTTCACTGGAAAGACTGCCAGAGATCCTGAAGGCGGCGGATGGCGTCGAAGGGTGCGGGCGCGAGGCAAACAAAGCGCACCACCGCAAAGTTAAGGGCCCCCTCGTGCAGCACGTCCGCCAGATTGGTTTCGTTCAGTCCGCCGATCGCCACGGTGGTGAACGGGGCGGCGCGGATGATGGCTCCTGCCTGTTCCGGGCCAAGCGCGGGGTCTGGAATCTCTTTGGTCGGCGTGGCGAAAACCGGGCCGACGCCGCAATAGTCGGGAAGGAGCTCTGCGGCACGCTGAGCCTGGTCGGGGTTGTGGGTTGAGAGGCCGAAAACGCTTAGGCTCGGATAGAGCCGGCGGGCCTCGGGAAGCGTCATGTCGTCCTGGCCGAGATGGACGCCGTCGGCCCCGATTTCAGCGGCCAGTGCGGGATCATCGTTGACAATCAAGCGTGTGGCTGTGCCGCGGGTGATGGAGCGCAGGTTTCTGGCGACGGTGGCGATCTGCTCGCGCTCACCCTTTTTGATGCGAAGTTGGATGTAGCGCAGGCCGGCGGATACGGCGGCCTCGGCACACCGTTCATACGAGGTGGCCGGGTTGGTTATGACGAGGTAAAGTCCGAATTTTTCAATAGTCATAGGTGTCCTCCACAGTACGGCATAGTTGTATCATGCTAGGGGGGGGGCG
>JBBRJN010000409.1:0-3178 GCA_038219365.1 Kiritimatiellia bacterium
TCGTCCTTATCCTTGCCGGTCGAGGGACAATACACATGCGTCGTGAGCGTACCTTTGCGGGTGTCGATCTCAATCAGACGCGTGGGGTTGGTGACGGTGTCGTGGTAGCACTGGAGGAACTGGTAGATTGTATTGCCGTGCAGGCCTTGATCTGTCCGGAACCCGTGACTTCCCACATGGCCGCTGAACACGAGGCGGACATTGGCATAGGGCTTCATGACGCGGTCGAACACGAACTGCGGGCTGTTGTTGCCATACCCGCCATTGCTCTGTTGGATGGTGCTGTCCGCGTTCAGGTGTGCATGCGTCAGGACGATGACGTTGTGATGCGGATGAGACTCCACGACCCCAGACGCCCACTCCACGACGCCCGTCCGCGCCCAGAGTTCCAGACTGAGGACCAGCCAGTTCAGGCCGCCCGCCGTGAACGTGTGGTAGACGTTATCCACCTTGTTGGTCTCGTAAACGCCGTCAAGGTACGTGAAACGGCTCAAAGGGAAATAAGCGTTGAACCGTGTGGTATTCCGAAGATTGGCGTTCACGTTCCCGGGCGCCGCGCTTCCGCTGTCCGCGCGGACCGCCGCCGAATCGTGATTCCCGATCGTCATTATAAACGGGAGATTCGCGGCCTCCAGCACCTTCAGACTCTCGCTCTGATGCCGGTACTGGGACTCGAGATTGAAGTTTATCAGGTCGCCGCAGAACAGCGCCATTTTCAGATTCAGTTCCTGCCGATAATCCACAAGCCAGCGCAGCCGGTCCGCGGTCCGCGAATCGCCGGTCTCGAGTTGTGCGTCGGGAACGACCGCCAGAGAAAACCGCTCCTCGCCACATGCCTGCCTGACGAAAGCGCCGCTCACAAAACATGTGGCGAGCACCATCCATGTGATACTGGAAAGCCACTGCCCGGAGAGGCGTCTCCTCCCGGCCTGTTGAGCGTTCTTGTTCATCGTTTTGTCGGTCGCTTTCGGGTTTTGGTGTCCATGCGGTCACCTATTACTCAGTGTAAGGCTTGCCGTTCAGGATCTTCAATTTGAAACTCCCGTCCGTCTGCTCCTTCGGCTTGTCCTTCCACTCCTTGACGACATTGTGGCCGCCCTCGGCATGGCGGACATAGTAAACCTTCAGCAGCTCTTGCGCATACGCCTGCGGAATTCCCAACAGGATCAGGGCCGCGAGCAGCAGCAGCCGGACCGGTTTTGTTACGCAGGATGAAAACATGCGACCACTCATTTGCTTCCTCGTTTGACCTCTCCAATTTCTGTACAAAGGGTTTCCCTAAAGGGCTGCTAGGCCGTGGTTGACCGGCCGTTCCGCGGCGCGAAGGTGAATTCGCCTAGGTCGGAATTGGAGGTCAGATCGTGGGCCTTCATCGTGAGCGTGTTCCCGGCGACCTTGCCCTCGAGCACGGTCAGCTCGCCGCCCGGCTTCATGTCGCAGCCGGAGCCCGCGACAAGCTGCGCCCAGGAGCGCCCGTTCTTCGGCGCGTCGAAGCGGTATTTGTGCATGTGGGCGGCGATCACGAGCTGCACGCCATGCTTTTCGAAGAGCGGCGCCCACAGGTCGTGGCAGGGGCGCTGCCACGAGGCGTACCCCTCGGCGAGGTCGCCTGGATTGGCCTTCGGCGAATCGTCGAACAGCGGAATGTGGCAGAAAACGACCACGAAGGGTGCCGACTTGATGTCCGGGCGTTCCAGCACCTCGGCCAGCCAGCGGGCCTGAAGCTCGCGGTAGGCCGCAAACTGCGCTAGCGCACCCCACTCCTGGCGGTCATCCGGCTTGTCCTCGCCGGTGTCCAGCCCGAGCAGCGCCAGATCGCCTTGGCGGACCGCGTAGTTCCGCCCCAGCGTCCAAAATCGGCTGTCCCGCTCAGTCGGTTCACGCGTCATCAGAAGCCGCGGCAATTCACGGGCCAAGAGGCCCCGGTAATCGTGATTGCCCGGCGTGAAGAGAAACGGCCGGCTGACGGCAAACGCGCTCTGCCCGGGGTTGAGCAGGTTTTGGGTCATCCGCGGCAGTTGAGCCAGCCAGTTGCAGACGTCGCCGTTCCAGACGGTCACGGCGGGATCGAGCACGGCGATCTTGGCGGCCAGCAAGGCGAAGGCCTGATCGTTTTCGTGCGTGTCGTTGATAACCGCGAACGAGGGTTTCGACTTCGGCCCCGGCGTGCGGAACGTGTGAATCTCACCGAGGACAGGTTCCCCCGGTAAGATCTTGTACGCGTTTTGAAAATCGACCGGGAGGGTTCCTGTGCGGTAATAGTACGCCGAGTCCGGTGCCAGCCCCGTCAGCCGGACCGAGAGCGCAGCGTCGTCCAGCGCCTTCAGCCCGGCGTCACCCGCAAAGACCCGGCGGGCGTCGGCCAGATCGGGCGTTGTCCCGACATCGACGAATCCGGTCGCCCGAGCCCCGACGCCCCAAGCGACGCCCATGGAGGTCGGGGAGGGGATCTGAAGGGTCGGCGGCGTGGTCACGAGAGGCTGGGCTGCCGGCGCTGGTGACGATGCTTGTCCGGACGGCTTGTCGGACGCCAGGGCACCGACGCGTGCGGCGGCCAGAGTGGCGAAAAGAGATCCTTTTAGAAAAGCGCGTCGGTGAATAGGCTGCATGTTTTTCCTCCCTTACATGTGTGTGGACCCTGTGGAATCATGCTATGAAACTGCGTCCGGCGTGTTCAGCACCGGACGCACGGCTAGTCCCAGGTCTTCGCTAGACGCCGACCTCGCTCAGCGGGATGCCGAGCGCTGCTGCCACGCCCTTGCCGTAGGCCGGGTCGGCCTTGAGGCAGTGGCCAATGTGGCGAATCTTGATTTCGCGCGGACAGTCGCCCATCGCCCGGGCGGTGTTGCCGAAGAGCCGCTTCTGCTCGTCTGACGGCATGATGCGGAATAGGTTGCCCGGCTGAGTGAAGTAGTCGTCATCATCCTCGCGGTAGTTCCAGTGGTCGGCGTCGCCGCTGATCTTGAGTGGCGGCTCTTTGTACTCCGGCTGCTCCCGCCACTCGCCGTAGCTGTTCGGCTCGTAGCCGAGCGTGCTGCCGTGGTTGCCGTCCACGCGCATCTGGCCGTCGCGGTGGTAGCTGTGGAACGGGCACTTCGCCGCGTTCACCGGAATCAGGTGGTGGTTCACCCCCAAGCGGTAGCGCTGCGCGTCACCGTAGGAGAAGAGCCGCCCCTGC
>JBBRJN010000410.1:0-3176 GCA_038219365.1 Kiritimatiellia bacterium
GAGGGCGCGCCATTCTGGCCGCGCGTCCAGGGCACGCGGATGCCGATCACGGCGGTGCCTTGGCGCAGGAACACGGCGGCTCCGGGGGCCACGGGGAACTTCGAGGGCTTTTTGTCCGCGAAGGCGACGCGCGTTTCGTTGATCCAGAGGCTGTCCAACTGCTTGCGGAAAAGCAGGTGCGATTCGAGCGTGCCGGTGGCGTCTTTGAAATCGGAGTCGCGATAGACGGCGACGCCCAGCGCATCGGCCTTGTCCTGTACGCCCGACCACCACGGGTCGAGATGAAAGGCCTTGGCGTGGGTCTTGCCGTCAAACACGGTCTTCTTGCCGTAGGGGTCGCGACGTCCGTCCGGGATAAATGAAAGTCGCGGCTGATGCTCATCGCGCGTGCCGGGAAAGTCAGCGGAAAGGGTGATGTCCATGCGCCCGCCTTGATAGGACTTCCACGCCGTGCTGAGGGTCACGTCGCGGCAGTGGTAGTGGGTGCGGCTGCGGAAAGGCTCTGCGCCCCAGGTCTGCTCGACAAGCCGGGGATAGCGCGTGGTGCAAAGCTGCCAGAGGTCATGGGGCGGTTGCCAGCGGGCATAGAGCGGGGTAAAGGAGGTGCAGGTGTGTTTATCAGGGATCGGCAGCCAGCCGCAGGCGGTCATGGCCTGATCCAACTCGCCGCAGCCGTAAACATAGTCGTACGTGCGGCTATGCGCACCACAGAGTCGCTGGGCCGGCGCGAACCAGTTGAGCGCGATATCGCTCCAGAAGAAGGTAAGCAGCGTGCGCGCGAGATCGCGCGTCTCGGTTTTTTTAGCGAGGGTCTCCAGCAGCATCAGGGATTCGACGTCAACTCCGTAGTAGGTTGGGCTGACATACTCATGGGTGCCTTCTTCCCAGAGCGTTTTGATGAAAAGTTCGAGACGGCGCTCACCTTCGACGACGGCTTTGGCGTCTCCGAGCGCATCGCCCAGCAGGATCAGGTCAGAGGCGTTGAGCAACGCGATGTTGGTATAGGTGGTGCGCGGGCGGTGGTTAACAAGCCCTTGGAGCCCGAGCGTGAGCAGCTTGAGGAGGCGGTCGCGCGTGGCGGGATCGAGTTCGTCGCGGTGAAAGCGCCAAAGGAGAGCCCCGTGCTGCATGCAGAAGTCCACGGCGTTGTAGTCCATGACCTCCGCGTCGCGCGAGTACCAGCGGAAGTTGCCGAACGAACGGTGAGACGGAGCGCGGTCCTGCATCTTCTCGGCGATGGTCAGGAGTTCGGCGATGCGTGTGAGATTCGTGTGCGCCTCGCCGTAGGCCAACATAGAGGTGAAGAGCTCGCGGCACCCGTAGACGGCGTTGGGCTTGGCGAGCTTCCGATACGTGTCGTCCGCGCGTTTGACGAGATCGGGCAGGATGCGCTCACGCGGAACGGGAACGGGGGCCTGAGCGGAGGCTGAGGCGGCAAGGGCGAGGAGGGCGAGAGCAATCAGTCTGAGGCGAAAGATCATGGGCGAAAGCGTATCATTTCCGGCGGATGGCTGACAAACACGGAGTTGCTTTTCGCAGGTAATTTTGCATTGGCAGGGAGAAAAGCGGTGCCGCCCGTTGGCTGTCACCGCACTCCAAAAGGGTGCGCATGTTTAGACGGCAGTCGCGAGGCCGCAGTGGTGCGCCGCGTCGCGCAGACGGGCATCGGCTGTCAGCAATACGGTGGCGTCTAGTGAAAGGGCGGTTGCTAGGTGGATGCCGTCGAGCGTACGCAGCGGCAGGGGCGGTTTCTTTTCCAGCAGGCATCGGAACGCGAGCTTTGCCGCAAAATCACGAATCGAAACGCTGATCGGTACGAGGCGGACGCTGCCCTGTGATACATGGTTGCGCATGGCTTGGGTGAGCTTTAAGGCTGCGCCTATTTTCAATTGGCCATCAGATTCCTTCTGCGCTAGAGCGAAAGAAAATTCGAGTTCGGCCAACACACTCGTAATAATCGGGGTTGTCTGCTGCCGCAACAGATTGAGATAAACGGAGGAGTCGGACTCATGAACGTAAAGCTTCAACAGACAGGAGGTGTCCCAGTAGTTCACAGTCTGTCCTCGCGAAGCGTTGAGACGATATCCTCTGAAGGGGTCACCTTTTTTTTTCGAACCCTGTACGTCGTCTGTATGGATGCCAGTTCCCGCACGAAAGCGTCTCCCTCGAAAGGCGGCGCGGCGTCGATCGGGCACAAGCGCGCCTTGGGGCGACCTCGCACGGTAATGATGACCTCTTCACCGGAGGAGGCCCTTTCGACGAGATTGCTGAGCGTGGCTTTACTTTCTCTTAATGTCGCATACATGTAACCAATGTAGTCTCTTTGACGGCTGAAAGCAATTCTGATCTCATTTGGTTTCGCCCATGATCTGAACGTTTGCGCACGCGGTCTCGGGCGAGCGAGGAGGTTGCTAATGACACGAACAGTTATCGAACATCGAACGTTGAATATAGGTAAAGGACGGAAGTGTTGGAAGCCTGGCGTGTGCGGCCGCGTCCGGTAGCGGCTCCCCGAGCCGTCCGCCGATCCAAGCAGCTACATTGCCCTGCGGACGTTTCGGGGAAACGTCCCTACCGGACGCGTCCCGGCAGCGGGCCGTGTTCCCTGCGTGTTGGGCGAACAGAAGGACACGTTGTTTCACCACGAAGTTTGTTTGTTGAATCGCACCCGGTATGGACGTTTATCTTGTCGGGGGCTTGCATCTGCGTCTGCCGTGGCGCATACTGTCAGCATGATCAAAGAAGTAAATATGACGGTGCGTGCGAATCTCAGATACGGTTTCAATGCGGTCGAGCTGGCGGCGGTGACGGCCGTGGTCATGCTGTTGGTGGTGGCGCTCATTCCGGCTGTCGCAAGTAAAATGATGGCTGCGGACATGACCCCGGTCGGTGTCCGCGGGCGCGATATTTACGTGGCCATTGCGGGTGCCAATACCGAGCGCGAGCCGTTGGGGCTGCCGCCGGTCTGGCCGTCGGAGCGTATCCCGCAAACATACGCGGTGGACGACATCGCCTCTGTTGTCTTCACCAACAGCACGGACTATTTCAACTATCTGCACGACAGGGAGTACCTGGCTACCGTCAGCCGGGGGCCGTATGTGCGGGGGGGCGATTTCTCCCAGTTCGCCGGAGGCGGCGTGCCGGCCTGCACCCAGGGGAAGCTCACGGCCCAGAAC
>JBBRJN010000411.1:0-3167 GCA_038219365.1 Kiritimatiellia bacterium
GCCGGTCGAGCGCGACGTGCAGCGCCAGTTCGCCGAACAGGGAATCTCGGGACGCGCGCTCATGAAGGTGCTGCGCAAGCCTCAGGGCGACGCCGTCGAGCTGCTCGGCCTCCTGAAGCAGCCCGAGGCCACGCGCGACAACGCACGCATCGCCGTATTGCAGGCCGACCCGCTGGTGCAGTACGTCTTACAGAGCGCCCTTTGCAACGTACTCTGTCCCGCCTGCAAGCTGTGGGACACCGGCTACGGGGCCAACATGCTCCGCGAGGCGGTCAGCATGATGGGCGGCTACGGCATCACCGAGGACTGCCCCGGCTTCCTCTTCCAGAAGTGGACCGACGCGCAGCTCGAGGCCACCTACGAAGGCCCCGAAGTGGTGCAGCGCCGCCAGATCAGCGTCACCATGAACAACGAGGTCTTCCTCGCGCAGGTCGACGCCTGGATCGCGGAGCTGAACACGCTGGCTGCCGTCAAGCCAGAAACAGGCGCTGCGGCCCTGTCCGCCGGCTTTGAGCTGTGGCGCTGGATGCTCACCCACCTCGGCGGCGCGAAGGACGGCAACGGCCGCGCGCTCGCCCAGAACACCCGTCATGGCGTGCTCTTCCCCATGGCTGACGCCATCTCGTGGCTGCTCGCGGCGCGCTCGCTTCTGGCGGATGTGCAGGAGCTGGCGGCCAAGGGTCCCGAGCACCCGGTGGTCGGCCCCGAAATCGACGGGTATGTCAACACCTTCATGGATCTCTGCCACCTGCAGGCCGCGCGCGCCGCGGGCGAGGTCGGACGCATCAGCGCCGAGCTGTTCTATGGCTACGCCGCTTCTGCGGACCAGACGGGCGATGCCTCCGCAACCTTCCAGAAGCTGCGCGCAAGCGTCGACGAGTCGCTGGCCGGTTCGCGCCTAGCCAAGGACCGCGCGGCCAAGGCGCTCACGCAGATCATGATCCCCGAGGCGCTTGACTATCCGCAATGATGCGGAGATCAGAGGTCAGACTCCTCGCTCCTAATTCCTAAATTCTAACTTCTAAATTCTACCCATGACTCCTGAACGCCAGAGAATGGACGCCGACATTGTGTGTGTGGGCTTCGGCCCGGCCACGGGCGGTTTTCTTACCACGTTGACGCGTGCGATGATGAACCCCGACGGCACGCCTGCCTTTGAGAGCAAGGTCATGCCGGGCATGCCGCTGCAGGTCATGTGCTACGAGCGTGCGGATGACATCGGCTTCGGTGTCTCCGGCGTTGTGACAAAGGGACGCGCGATCCGCGCCTCCTTCCCGGGGGTGGATCTTGAAAAGGAGATTCCCAACGCGACGGGCACGGGCGAAGAGAAGGTTGTCTATCTGCACGACCCGATCGGCGCGAGCCGGCGCACGGCCAGCACCAAGTTCATGGATGGCGTGTTCAAGGCTGGAAGCGGCCTCCTGCACAAAGGGCCGCACGGCGTCGAGCTGCCGTGGATTCCGCCCTTCCTGCGCAAGGAGCACGGGCTGGTCATGTCCATGGGCTCCTTCATGTCGTGGGTCGGCAATCAGCTCATGGGCTCAGGCTTGGTGCAGATCTGGCCGGGCACGCCGGTAAGCGGCCCGGTTTTGGAGGGCGACCGCGTGGTGGGCGTGCGCCTTGCCGACCAGGGCGTGGACAAAAAAGGTAAGCCGGAAGCCTCCTTCATGCCGGGCATGGACATTCACGCGCGGCTGACGGTCGTGGCTGACGGCCCGGTCGGTTCCGTCGGACGTGCGCTTGATCGCCATTTCGGGCTGCCGCAGGGCAACCACCAGCACGACTGGGCCGTGGGAATGAAGGCCGTGGTCGAGTTGCCGGCCTCGTGTGACCTCAAGCCCGGCTTGGTGATCCATACGCTCGGTTATCCCGAGCCCGAAATTTTCGGTTTCATGTACGTCTATCCTGACCGCACCGCCTCGCTGGGCATCTTTGTGCCGTCCTGGTTTGACACCCCGATCCGCACCAGCTACCGCTACCTCCAGCACTGGATGATGCACCCGTACATCTGGCGTTACATCGAGGGCGGCACGCTGCGCTCGTGGGGCGCGAAATCGCTGCAGGAATCTGGCGTGCGCGGCGAGCCCTATCTCGTCGGCGACGGCTTCGCCCGCATCGGCGAGGGCTCAGGCACCACCAACGTGCTCACCAACTCCGGCGTCGACGAGGCGTGGCGGAGCGGTGTGCTGCTGGCCGAAGGCGTGATCGAGCTGCTTAAGCGCGACGCCGAGTTCACCAAGGCGACGCTGAAGGCCATGTACGTCAACCGCCGCCGTGCGGATGCGCTCGACGAGGAGCTGCAGGTCGCCAAGAAGGCGCGCGATGGGTTCCAGAACAATTTTATGCTGGGCCTGATGGGCACCGGCATGACCGGCATGACCAAGGGCGCGTTGAACCTGTCGGTGGTCTCGCAGCCGCCGTCGCAGCGCATCCCGACGCTCGCAAGCGTCTGCGCGGGCCGCATCGCGCCGGACAAGCTCGTCGAAGCGATCGAGGTCTGTGCCAAGGCCAAACAGCCGTTGCACGATATGCTTATGACGCTGGCTGGCTGGCCCGAGATTCCGCTCGACGGCACGCTCCTCATGTCACATCAGGACGTGCTCTTTAAGGGAGGAAAAGTTCAGGCCGCGGGCGGGTTCGCGGACCATGTGACCTTTGTCCATTCCGAGCTGTGCGCGACCTGCAACGAGCGCACCTGCATCGAGATTTGCTCCGCGCAGGCGCTGATGCCTGGCGAGGAGGGTGCCGTGCCCGAGTTCGACCGCGAGAAGTGCATCCACTGCGGCGCCTGCATCTGGAGCTGCTCCAAGGCCCTGCCCGAAGACCCTGAGCGCGCGAACATCGAGTTTGCCGCCGGCTCCGGCGGACTGCACTCGAACGAAAACTGAGACTCCGCTCCGCTTCGCCGGCGAAGGAAGAGTGAGTGGAGAGAAGTGAGAAGCGGAAGATGCAGGGTGCAGCGCATGAAAGGGCCGCTACGACGCCGCGTCTGGTAGGGACGGGTCCCCGAACCGTCCGCCGGTCCGGACAAGCGGATGCGAGCAGATGCGCAGCCGCAATGCCCTGCGGACGTTTCGGGGAAACGTCCCTACCGGACGCGTCCCTGCGGCGGCCCGGATGTGCGCTCTTTCAGGCGTGTGTGGCCGCGTCCGGTAGGGATGGCTCCC
>JBBRJN010000412.1:0-3157 GCA_038219365.1 Kiritimatiellia bacterium
GCCGTAATGTTCAGCGCATGACGCGCTGCCACACGCCTCCGCCGCGCGGCCATTCCCTCCCGGCGCGGACGGTCGCACGGATACGCGCACCTCGGCGGCTCCATGTCACGCACGCTGCGCGTGGATCGCCTGCGGCGTCCGTAGGCACCCCTCTAAAAGCTCCTACACGTGGGGACTGGGCCGGGAGTACTCGGTCGCGACGGGGCTGTACAACTTCAGGGATCCTAGCGGGTTGTGGGCCGAGGACTTGGTCCTGGGTGTGCCTTCGTTGGCTTTAGGGGCGTACAGCCTCGTGCAGGACATTCGGAATGGGGACACGCTCGGGGCGGCTGTTGACGTGGTCGGGATGCTCGCCGACGCGGTCGCGATTGCTTTGCCAGTGATACCCGGCGGGGCCGGACTGGCCATCAAGGCCGTGCGCGCCGCCAAGGCCCTGAACGCCGCCGACCGGGCCGCCAACGCCGCCCGCAGCGCGGCTGACGCGATTGGCGGCGTTCGGGACGCGCTCGAGAACGGCCTTGACTCCTGTGACATGGCTGATAAATTAAGAGACCTTATTTCAAAGGCGTGGGACTTGAAATGAAAAAACTGCTCCTCATACAGACCGCCGGGTTAGGCTACGACTTCGTGACGCGCAATGGTGCACGGGAGATCGGTGGACTTGAGGCTCGCCGCCTGCGGTCGGTCTTCCCCTCGCTCACCTGTACCGCCCAGGCCACCTTGCGTACGGGCCTTCCGCCCGCACAGCACGGTATGCCCGCCAATGGTTTTTTTGACCCTCTCTTGCGAAAGCCCTGGTTCTGGGAGCAGTCCGCCTCGCTGGTCCAAGGCCCGCGCATCTGGGACGCGTTCCGCGAGCGCGGAGGAACCGTTGCCCTCGCCTTTTTCCAGCAGAGCCTGGGCGAATCCGTCGACCAGCTCGTCTCGCCCGCGCCGATCCACAAGCACGGCGGAGGCATGCTCATGGGCTGCTACAGCCAGCCAGCCGACTTTATCGAGCGCCTGACCCGTTTTGCGGGACGCCCCTTCCGCCTGTGCCACTACTGGGGCCCCTTCGCCTCGGTCAAAAGCTCGGAATGGGTCG
Organism: Kiritimatiellia bacterium; assembly: GCA_038219365.1. Lineage (GTDB taxonomy): Bacteria > Verrucomicrobiota > Kiritimatiellia > RFP12 > UBA1067 > JAHFSX01. The sequence continues at coordinate 1,085 of JBBRJN010000412.1, forward strand.
CCGATGCCGTGTCCGGCCTGCTGGCCGCGCCCGACGCGCCGGATCTCTGCCTCGCTTATTTGCCTGGCCTCGATTACGACCTGCAACGCTTCGGACCCCGGCACCCGAAAAGCGTGGCCGCGCTCGCCGTTGTCCGCAAGGAACTGGAACGGCTTGTCGCCGCCGCCCGCGCCAACGGCTACGAGGTTGTCGCGTTCGGCGATTACGCGATCACCGAGGTCACAGGCCCGGCGGTCTTCCCGAATCGAGCCCTGCGTGAAGCAGGCCTTTTCTCCGTGCGCACCATCGGCCACCTGAGCTATCCCGATTTCTATCAGAGTGCGGCCTACGCCCTCCCCGATCACCAAGTCGCGATGGTCACCTGCTTCGACCCCGTGGCCTTGCCGCACGTGACCGAGGTGCTGCGGTCGCTCGAAGGGGTAGCCCAGGTTCTGGACCGGACGCAGCAGGCTGCTTTCGATGTCGACCACCCGCGTTCCGGCGACCTTCTGCTTGTGGCCCAGCCCGGCCGCTGGTTCGCCTATCCCTGGTGGCGAGACGCGTGCGAGGCCCCCGACTATGCCCGCCACGTCGACATCCACAACAAGCCGGGCTACGATCCTTGCGAACTCTTTTTTGGCCGCACGCCCCTGAGTGTCAGCCTCGACACCACCCGGATCAAAGGCACCCACGGCCTCACTGGAACCGGGTGCGAAACCGCACTCTTCTCGACGTTGCCTCTGAAATCCGATACTCTTTCTGACCTCGCCTGCGCCTTGCGGGCATGGCTTAATTCATGAAAACCATCCTCCAAAAGTTCTCTGTTCCTTTTCGCTATCCGGTCTGTTTCACGCATGGCGTGTTTGATCCAGCGAATCCGGCGCTGGCCTCCGTCCTCCGTCCGCAGGCCTCGGGCCACGCCCGCGTGCTAGCGGTGGTGGACGCGGGCCTCGCCGCTGCGACGCCGAACCTGCTCCGGCAGATCGAAGTTTATTTTCACACGCACCGCAACACGCTGACGCTCGCGCGGCCCCCCCTGCTCGTTCCCGGCGGCGAAAATGCCAAGAACGGCTGGGGCAATGTCCGCGAAATCATGACCGCCGCAGGGCTGGAGCATCTTGACCGGCATAGTTATGTCCTTGCGGTCGGCGGCGGCAGCGTGCTCGACATGGCGGGCTTTGCGGCCTCGCTGGTTCACCGTGGCCTGCGACTCATACGCATCCCCACCACCGTGCTCGCTCAAAATGATGCCGGTGTGGGAGTGAAAAACGGCATGAATGAGGGCGGCACGAAGAATTTTGCAGGCACCTTCGCGCCTCCCTTCGCGGTTATCAACGATTTCGACTTTCTGAAGACTCTGCCTCAGCAGGAGTGGATCGGCGGGGTTTCCGAGGCGTTCAAGGTCGCCATCATCAAAGACAAGCCCTTCTTTCGCTACCTGTGCAAACACGCTGCGGCCCTGCGCAATCGCGACCAGTCCGTGATGGAGAAGGTGGTTGAAAAGACCGCCCGCCTTCACCTGAGCCATATCGCGTCGTCCGGCGATCCCTTCGAGTTCGGCAGCGCCCGTCCGCTCGACTTCGGCCACTGGGCCGCACACCGGCTCGAACTCCTGTCGAACTTTACCCTCGGCCATGGCCCCGCGGTCTCCATCGGCTTGGCCCTCGACAGCACCTATGCCCTGCTTAAGGGACTGATCGGCCCAGACGAGCATGCGCAAATCGTGAAAGGGCTCTCCGAATGCGGCCTGCCCGTGTGGTCACCGCTCTTGGAGCGAGTGAACAGCGCTGGCGACCCAGACGTGCTCGCGGGCATCGAGCAGTTCCGTGAACATCTGGGCGGAAAACTCTGCATCACCTTGCCCGCCCCAATCGGCACCAAGCGTGAGGTACACAGCATGAACCTCGCGCTTGTCAACCAATCGATTGCTTTATTGAAAGAAGGCCTCACCTCATGAAACACGTTATCTCGCTCCTTGCCGTCGCGTTGCTCGCCTGCACACACACGCTTGCTGAAGCGCCTGCCGACCTTCAGCTCTTCCTGCTGATTGGCCAATCCAACATGGCGGGCCGCGGCAAGGTCACACCCGCCGAC
>JBBRJN010000413.1:0-3132 GCA_038219365.1 Kiritimatiellia bacterium
GCATGTGTGGCGCCTGGGGCGGCATCGCCTGCGGCATCTTCGGGCAGAAGGCGTTGGGTGGCTTGGGCGGGGTCTCTTTCTTCTCGCAATTGATCGTAACAGGCGGCGTCGTGGTCGTGTGTCTGTGTGCGAGCACGCTTGAGAGATCGCCGTCAACGATGATTTTGTCAAGCTCACGGTGGACGCCATCATCAAGGCGGCACAGAGCGGACACATCGGCGACGGTAAGATTTTCATCATGCCAATGGACGAGTGTATCCGCATCCGCACCCGCGAAACGGGCCACGTCGCCATCGGCTGAAGGGGCTGCCCGGCGCCACGGCAAAACGGCAACCCCGCACGTCGAGCCTCCTCCTGCTCGACCTGCCGACCGCTTCTTGTTATCCTGACACGCAACGGAGGACCTCATGCGCGTGTTAGTTATTCTGCCGGGATCAGGCGGGTCGTTCTATTGCCAGAACTGCCTGCGCGACAGGGCGATGGCGGACGCTTTGCGCCAGCGCGGGCACGAGGTCACGGTGATGCCGCTCTATCTGCCCTCAACCGCGTGGCGTCCGGAGCCGTCCGAAGTGCCCGTTTTTTATGGCGCGGTGACGCTTTATCTGCGGCACCGGTATGCGTTTCTGCGCCGGCTGCCGCGCACCTGGTTTGCGCCGCTGGACAGCGGGCCGATCCTCCGGTTGGCGGCGCGGTTCGCGGGTGCCACCTCGGCCGCCGGCCTGGAAGACCTGACGTTTTCGATGCTGCGCGGTGAAGCGGGGCACCAGGCCGAGGAGCTGCGGTTGGTTGCGGAGTGGATCACGGCGTTGCCGAAAGCGTCCAAACCTGAGGTGATTCTCCTCTCCAACGCACTCTTGTCAGGTCTCGCAAAGGGGCTGAAACAGGCGGCGGGCTGTCCGGTGGTCTGCTGGTTGCAGGACGAGCACGTTTGGACCGACGCCATGACGCCCGCTTTGCGCGACGCGGTTGTCGGCGCGATGGCCGCAGGCGTGCGCGAAGTAGACGCTTTCGTGGCGGTCAGTGCCGCCTATGCCGAACGCATGACAACCTTGCTGGAACTGAGCCCGCCGCGCGTCAGCGTGGTCTTCCCCGGCATCGACCCTGCCGCATACCGCCCAGCGGACGTGTCACGGCGTGCGCCGGTGATTGGTTTCTTGTCGCGCCTGTCAGCCGAGGAGGGGTTCGACCGCTTTGTCGACGCCTTCCTTCTCTTGCGCTCCGACCCGCGTTTTGCGGCGGTGCGCCTCTCGGCGACCGGCGGCCCTTCGGCGGACAAGCGTTTCCTGAAACATCAGCTCAAACGGCTGGCGAGAGCCGGTTTGGCACATGCGGCCACGGTCTCGACCGACCGCTTCGCGCAAGATCGCTTCGGGTTCCTGTCGGAGTTGACGCTGCTTTCGGTGCCGGGCGGGAATGCGCCCGAGGCGTTCGGCTACTATGCGATTGAGGCGATGGCTGCCGGTGTGCCGACAGTGCTGCCCGCACAGGGTGCCTTTCATGAAATAACCGCGGCAGCAGGCTGCGGCGTGCTGACTCCCGACACGCAACCCGCGACGCTGGCCCGTGCGTGGGCCGAGCTTCTGAATGACCCCGACCGCCTGCGCCGGGAGTCTGAAAAGGGCCGCGCTGCCGCCTGCGGCGTTTTCTCGCAGGCCTCCTCAGCCGCCGCGTTGGAAAAGGTGCTGGCGACACTTTGTCCGCATTGAGCGCTAAAGCCGCTTCATGCCGAGTTCAGCTTCGAGGCGCTGATCCATGTCGTAGGCATGGAGGGCGTTCAGCAGAGGGGTTAGGTCGCCCTCGACAATCCGGTCGAGGCAGTAGAGCGTGAGGTTCACGCGGTGATCCGTCATGCGGTTCTGCGGAAAATTGTAGGTGCGGATGCGCTGGCTGCGGTCGCCCGAGCCGCGCAGATCGAGGCGGGTCTTGCCGACCTTGGCCTCAGCGGCCTGCTGGCGCTGGTCGAGGATACGGGACTTGAGCACCGCCATGGCCTTGGCCTTGTTGCGGTGCTGGGAGCGTTCGTCTTGGCATTGCGCGACCAGGCCGGTGGGAAGATGGGTGATGCGGATGGCCGAGTAGGTGGTGTTCACGCTCTGGCCGCCATGACCGCCCGCACAGAAGATGTCAATGCGCAGCTCGCTATCCGGCAGGTCGATGTCATCCTCCTCGTCGGCTTCCGGAAAGACGATGATCGTGGCGGCTGACGTATGGATCCGGCCCTGGGCCTCGGTCTCCGGCACGCGCTGCACGCGGTGGCCGCCGCTCTCAAACTTAAACGCGCCGTAAGCGCCTTCGCCAATGACCGTAAAAACAATTTCCTTATACCCGCCCAACTCGGTGCCGTTGGCGTCGATGACGGAAATTTTCCACCCCTTGGCATCACAAAAACGGGTATACATGCGGAAAAGCACGGCCGCGAACAGGGCCGCCTCTTCACCGCCTGTGCCGGCGCGGATCTCGAAAACCGCATTGCGGGCATCGACCGGCTCGTCCGGCAGAAGGCCGGAAAGCACGGCTCGCTCAGCGTCGGGCAACTGGGCTTCGAGCATGGCGATTTCCGCGCGGGCCATAGCGGTGAGTTCTGGGTCACCCGTGGGGTCGGACGCCAGCGCGCGGTTGTCCTCGAGGTCAGCCAACACACGGAAATAGGCGTTGGTGACGTTTTCGAGCTTTTTCAGCGCGGCATGTTCGCGCACTTTTTCGCGGAAAACCTTGGGGTTACCGAGAACAGAAGGATCGGACAACGCCGCTTCGGTGGCCTGGATGTTGTCGAGAACCCGCTGGATCTGTGCTTTTTCGAGCATAGAAAATAAAAAAGGGTCGGAGCACGCAAAAGCCAACGGCTGCGCCCTCCGACCCGCTTATTTGTGTAAGAGCTAAGCCTTCTTAATGCTGTAGCGCTTCATGAACTGGTCAACACGACCCTCGGTGTCCATCATGGTCTGCTGCCCTGTGAAATAGGGGTGGCAAGCAGAGCAGGTGTTGACGGTCATCTCTTTTTTGGTGGAACGCGTGGTGATCACGTTGCCACAGGCACAGGTGATCGTCGCGTCGTCATAACTGGGATGGATATCCTTCTTCATAAAACAAAGCCTTTCCGTGATACGGAAGAAACACAATAGCGTATTCGGC
>JBBRJN010000414.1:0-3126 GCA_038219365.1 Kiritimatiellia bacterium
CGCAGCCCTGAATTCCACTGCGCGCCGAAATGCGCGCCTTATACGGAATGCGCAAGCCCTAAGGCCGCTGGTGTACCGACTTCAGCCGGCAGTGGGGCTATGCAAAAACATCTTATAGGGTTTGCTGAAAAAGGCCACCAAACCACCTGCGGGTGGGCAGGGGCGGCGACAAGAAGCTCACCGTTGACGAACGGCTGGCCGCGGAGCTGAAGAAACAAACCACGCGGAACCGTCCGCTCATGACGTCAAAACCACAAAGCAAGAAGGCGGCCCATCGGCCGCCTTTCTTGCTTCAACGTCAGAACTGAGAGACGCGGGCGGCCCAGCGCGTCCGACTTGGTAACTCACGTGAGCCCGCCCGCGTTCGCTCCAGTGATTTGTTAGGCCGCATTTTAAGATTCATCTTCCCGATACACCAAGCGTCCTAAGTTGTCGATCCGTTACCAGCCAAATCAATCCATTCTCCTTCGCCAGCCTCTGCGACAGGGCTTGCCGCTCCGCACTCTTCGGATACTCAATGAGCAGCACCGGCTTCTGCAACGCGGCCATTCTCTTCAGATGTTCGAGAACTTCGCTGGTGTGCAACTTGGGCTGGAGCTTGTTGCCGTCAGTAAAAAGGTCTTCGATGCCGATGGCACTGATGGCTGAGAGAAAATCCGCGTGTGCCAGCAGTTGCGAGCCATTCTGCGGGATGACGAGGGCGGCGGGATTCTTTGCGCGCGCCCGGGCAGCGATGGTTTTCACCCATTCCACCATGTCGCGCCGGAAGCTCTGCTTCGTCTCCGGATTTACGCGGTCGTCAATGAAATCCTTGCCGTCCTGCTCGAACGTCTCGAAGCCATCCACGATGTCCAGATACACGCCATCGAACCCGCGGGCCATCGCGTCGTCAATGGCAGCGAGGATGAGCTTCTGCCATTCGGCGTGCCAATACTTGACGCGATAGTTGCCTTTCCACTCCGGGTTCTCCACTCCAAGCCACGACGGCACGGCGGCGGTGAGTTTGCCCTTGCTTCCCCACTCCTTGCGCCAGTATGGGCGGTAATCCTCCGCCTCGCCGATGGAGATGTAAGCGATCACTTTGCGCCCCTCCCGCCCCTCTCGAATGACTTCGAGTTCCGCACGCTCCCATGGCGTATCGCCAGCGAACACAGCATCGAGCACTACCCAATCGCGCCCGCAAGCCGCAAGTTGCTGGACAGCGGCGGACTTGGCCCTAGCGGAGGAGTCGGCCTGCAAGACGTAGGCGAAAGAGGCGGGGGCGAATTGCGCATAGGCAACTTGGGCCAATAGAGGAATCGCGAGCAACGGGGTGAAAGGAGAAAGTTTCATGGTTTGCACTTGCAGCCTAACATGATATGGGTGTCCAATCGCAAAACTCGGGTCAACCGCAGTTTTGAGGCCCTAACTCATGTTTGCGGAAAAGTTTGGACGCCCGCCTCAATGAAGTCAAGTTTGTTCGCATGTTTATATGGGGCAAGGCTTTACCACCGACGCTCGCCGCCTGCACGGTTCCGGGCGTAAAGTCCGATTACGTCTTCTAAACCCCGTCCCTCTGTTGGCCTAATTTCAAACTATGCAAGCACGCACGACCGCACGACTCAACTTCTTCCCCACCCTCGAATAGCGGGCGCGAGATCAACTTTTTTCGCAAAGCAAAAAGGCCGCACGGTTTCCCGTGCGGCCTTCTTTATTGCGCCGTAACGTCAAAGGTGAGCCCTGTTCGTAGTGGCGTCGTGAGACGCTTCCGAAGGCCCGGTTGCCCGTGTACGATCTGAACGAGCTGTTGGCAACCAAACTGCGGGCGCTCTATCAGAGGCGTAATCAGTCTTTGAGCGGCCTGCCTGATTTGACAGCACCGTCACCCCTACCCTTTCAAGCAATCCCCTCAAGCCGCTCGCTAGTCGCATCTTGCGACACACCTTTTCATCAGATCTTGTCACAAATAATAGGTATTATTCGTGACAGCGGCAGGACAGATGGGGCCGACCTTTTCACAACGCCGCGCGTTGAATTACCAACTGCCGCGTCCGGAAGTACGATCTGAAACCGATTACCTGTGGCGTTTCTCGGGACAGGTTTGTAAGATGTCAACGAATCAGACACGATATCCGAAAGCTTTGCTCATGCACGACGCCACACGTCAGTATTACGACACTCACGCGGAACAACTCGCATCCCAGTACCGGGGGGCGGATGTGACCCCTTTGCACGCTTTGCTGCGGCGTTGTCTGCCGTCATCAGGGAACGTGCTAGAGATCGGCTGCGGCATCGGGCGCGAATCCGCGTTCATGTCAGCGCTTGGCCTCGGCGTGCTGGCCACCGACGCCAGCGAGCCGATGCTGGCGCAGGCTCGCCTCGCGCCTGGCAATGAGCGCGTCACTTTCCAGCCTGCCGCTTTTCCGCTGCAATCCGGCCATCCGCAGCTGGGCTCACGTTTCGATGCCGTGGTGGCCATCGCCGTTCTCATGCATGTGCCCGACCATGAGCTGTTCGACTTCGCATTCCAAATCCGCTCGCTGCTGAATCCCGGCGGACGTTTCATCTGCTCCTTTTGCTCGGGGCGCACGCCCTCCGAAGAAGACAGACGCCTCTACGTTAACCGCGAGATCTACAAGGCCAGCCCCGGCCTCGCCTGTGTCTGGACAAAGGCCGTCCTGACTGACCGGCGGTTCGACGTGGACCACGCGATCCCCTTCTCGCTGCGGCACAACAACGACCTGTGGAACCTCTTGCCCTCCGACGCCAAGGTCAACAACGAAAAGCGCGACCGGTTGGTCGACCGCGAGACGCTCATCGGCTGCCGCGAGGCGATCATCGGCTGCTGGCAGATGACACGCCGGGCGATGCCCGAGCGTTTCGACATCGAAGTCAGCCGCACACTCTTCGGCCGCAACCACGCCGATCACCAATGGGAGTCGCCCGCGTTCGCCGCTCTGGCCGAAGCCGTCGAGACCGTCGCCCTCCAGCGCGGGGTCGAGCGCTGGCAGCCGCTGCCCTCTGCCACGGCTGCAAAGGGACACGCTGCGCGTTGTGCGCCCCTCGCCGCCGAATCCGAGTCGTACGATGCCGGGGACGGCTGCTACCGGCCGCCACAGCCGTCAGCGGCTTTAAAGTTGGACGGCC
>JBBRJN010000415.1:0-3126 GCA_038219365.1 Kiritimatiellia bacterium
AGGCGCGCTGAAGGGGCCGTGGGAAGTGGGTGCCGATGCGCCTAAGCGCCTCATCTGTCAGGCGACGCCGCTGGCGGGGGGCGCACGCGCCGATGTCGTTCTGAAAAATCCGGAGCGGGCCTATTTTTGGAACGTTGCGACCTTTGCGGTGAAATATGATGGCCAGGCGATCACAAACCGAACGGATTGGCTGAATGCCGGCGATGGCCTGTACACAATGCAAGCGTCATCGGGCAAAAAGATTGACGGGCAGAAGGACCTGGAACTTCACGCGGCTCAAGAAATCGTTGAGGTGACGGAAAAAGCGGATGCTCACGGACACCTCGTTTGGGATGTGCCGCCGGGACAGTGGGCCTTGGTACGTTTCGGCTACACGACGATCGACGGACACGAGTACGACGTGGACGTGCTCGACGCGAAGGCTGTCGAAGGGCACTTCAACCGCATGGGCAAGGCGATTCTGTCGGATGTCGGCCCGCTTGCCGGCAAGACGTTGACGCATTTTTACAGCGTGAGCTGGGAAGGTGCGGTGCCGACGTGGACCGGCTCTTTCGAGCAGGATTTTGCGAAGTTCAGGGGGTATGAAATACGCCCCTGGATGCCTGTTTTGGCAGGGTTCGCGGTCACGGGGCAGGACGCGTCCAAGCGGTTTATGAGCGATTACCGCCGGGCGCGGAACGAGGCCTTCCGGGATAACTTCTACGGCACCATGATGGCGCTGTGCCACAAGAATGGACTGCAGTGGCACTCGGAGTCCGGTGGGCCTTGGAACCGTGCGCCGGCCGTGTTCGGCGAAGCTGACCAGCTGTCTTTTCTCGCCCGTAATGACATGCCGCAAGGCGAATTTTGGTACACGGGAGAGCTTAACCGTGGCGGTCGCCAGCTGAGCCGGCCCCAGGCGATGACGGCGCACATTTATGGCAAGCGGCTGGCGGCGGCGGAGGCGTTCACGCACATGGTGCGGCATTGGACACCGTCACCCGCGCTGCTGAAGCGCAGCGGCGACGAGGCCTTCATCGACGGCGTTAACCAGCTTGTTTGGCACACCTTCACCTGCTCGCCCCGCGTGTTCGGTCTGCCGGGAAGCGAGTATTTTGCGGGTACGCACATCAACCCCAAAGTGACCTGGTTCGAACAGGCCGCGCCGTTCATGACGTATCTGGGACGTTGCCAGCACTTGTTGCGTCAGGGCCTCTTTGTGGCGGACGTGTGTGCCTATACGGGCGACACTCCCTATCAGCATTGGGGCCGTTTTGCCACGAACTGGAGTGCGAACGCCACGATGGCGGTGCCGCAAGGCTACGGATATGACCTTCTCACCACCGAGGTTTTGCTGGAGCGGGTGGCTGTGAAAGACGGTGCGCTCGTGCTTCCGGACGGCATGACTTACCGTGTGCTGGCCGTGGATCTGAGCGACGACCAGATGTCGCTGGCCGCGCTGCGTAAAGTCGCGGCGATCAAGAAAGCCGGGGTTCCTGTGGTGTTCGGGTCACGCAAGCCACAGCGCACACCGGGTCTCGCGGCGGGCGACGCCGAGGTTCGGCGGCTCGGCGAGGCGTTGTGGGCCGGAACGTCGAGGTTGGCGGACTCGTTAGCGGCGAATATGCTGAAGCCTGATTTCGAAGGCCCGTTCGAGTACACGCACCGGCGTGATGGTGGTGCCGACATCTACTTTGTGGCTGGCTCGGGCAAGGCCGAGTGCACGTTCCGCGTGAGCGGCAAGCAGCCCGAGTTATGGGACCCGGTTAGCGGCAAGGTCGATGCGGAGATCGGCTGGCAGGTCACGGAAGATGGCCGTACACGCCTTGCGCTGGAGCTGCCTCAATACGGCTCGCTGTTTGTGGTGTTCAGGAAGGATGGAAGGGCGAAGCCGGCAATAAGGCACGCGGAGCCATCCATCGTGACGCACGAGCTGGCCGGGCCGTGGGAGGTGCGGTTCCAGGCGGGCCGCGGCGCTCCGGAATGCGCGGTGTTCGATCCGCTGAGCGACTGGAGTAAGCACGCTGACGAAGGGATTCGACATTTTTCCGGCACGGCCACCTATCGCAAGTCGTTTGAAGTTACGGCTGAGCAGGCGGCACGTCGCGCGTGGCTCCAGCTCGGCACGGTCGCGACGCTGGCGGAGGTGCGGCTTAATGGCAAGAAGCTGGGCATCATTTGGACCGCGCCGTGGCAGGTGGAACTGACGGGTGCATTGAAGCCGGGGAAGAATGATCTTGAGATCGAGGTCACTAACGCATGGGCGAACCGTCTGGTCGGCGATGCTGCGTTGCCCCCCGAAAAGAGGATCACCAAGAGTAACATGGCTTTCCAGAAAGGCAAACGGACCCTCAGCGCCTTCCAAGGTTTTGCGTCAGAGGACCTGCTGCAACCTTCGGGATTGCAGGGGCCCGTACGGGTGGTGTTTTCCGAGTAAGGGGTGGGGTGAGTGTGGCAACAGAAACGCAGAAGCCTGATGACGGGACGAAAATGAAAAACTGGCTTGTCCGGAACGAGAAGGGCGAGACGTTCGGCCCCGTGAATTTGGAAACGCTCAAGGGCTGGGCATGTGACGGACGACTCGCGCCGACGAATGAGGTTTCCGGAAATGGCACGGGCTGGCTGCTGGCCACGTCGCACCGCGCGCTGGCGATGGACTGGGTTGCAGAAGTGACGCCGGGCACCTTTTACGGGCCGATTCACAAGACTGCGATGGAGGATCTGGTCAAGGACGGCTCCATCACGTCTGAGAGTGCGTTCTTTGCGCGTCACGGGATAAAAGCAAGTCAGGAGCCTGAGCTTACGCTGAGTGCGCAGCAGGCGGCGGAGCTTGCGCAGGCGCGTCAGCAGGCGGCGGAATCTGAGGTGTGTGCACGGTCGGCGCAGGAACAGGCGTCGTCGCTGATGGCGGAGCGTGAGCAGGCGCGTCAGCAGGCGGCAGGGTCCGAGGCGCGGGCGCGTGCGGCGCAGGAACAGGCGTCGGCGCTGATGGCGGAGCGTGACGTGGCGTGTCAGCAGGCGGCAGAGTCCGAGGCGCGGGCGCGTGCGGCGCAGGAACAGGCGTCGGCGCGGGCGGCGGAGCTTGAGCAGGCGCGTCAGCAGGCGGCAGGGTCCGAGGCGCGGGCGCGTGCGGCGCAGGAGCAGGTG
>JBBRJN010000416.1:0-3109 GCA_038219365.1 Kiritimatiellia bacterium
GCATCAGGAAATCCGCGAACGCGTCGTAAAATTCTTCGGCGGTGACCTCGCCCTGCGTGCCTGGCATGGGCCGCTTGAAAAACGCGCCAATCTCGGCTTTGCCCTGCGCATCGATCTTCACCACGGCCGCACGCAAGTTGGTGCCGCCTGCGTCCAGCACCACCACGGGCGTGTCGGTCTTGACCGGCTTATCAATGGAGATGAAGGAAGGAATCATCATCAACGAAGAGGGCTTTCCGGCCAAACCGGCCTCCATCTCCTCCTTGAACGTCGACAGCAGCGCCTCGCGGTCAATGCCTTCTACATCCAATCCGTTCTGCTTCAAAAAAGTCATTTTTCGGTTACTCATCATCACGCTCCTTCATACGTATAAAATGAAGTGCTATTGTCGTTGTCTTGACGCCCTCTTGTCAACCCTGTTCGGGATCATTGGGTGCGATTAATTACAAAGACACGAAGGCACAAAACAGATAAGCTATAAAAAATTAGTGTTAAATGTTTTGTGTTATCGGTCTTCGTTAGGGGGAACGCATGCAAGGGATAAGTCTTCTTTGGGGCGTGGCAGCCACGCTGACGGCGGGAACTGCCCTCTTCGGCGACGATGGCGCGACCGGCACCTTGACCTCGCCGCCCTTTGTGATCAAACATACACAAAATGTGCTGCGTACGTTCACTGCGGAAAAACGCTGGCTGCTCTTGCCGGTCAAGAATGGCGGGCACAAATGCAAGATGGAGGTGCGCGCCGGTACAGAGGTGCTGCGCTTCTTTGACATCGAATTGGCGGATGGCGAGCCCGACTGGTGGGCTCCGCTCGACGTAGGCGCATGGCAAGGCAAGAAGCTGACGCTCTGGGTGGACAAGCTTCCGGCTGACTCGCTTGGGCTGGAGAAGGTGCGGTTTTCGGATGAGGACATTCCGAAGGCGGGGCTCTACGACGAGGCGCTGCGGCCGCAGTTCCACTTCTCGCCGCGTCGCGGCTGGAACAACGACCCGAACGGCCTGGTGTATTTCAACGGCGAGTATCATCTTTTCTTTCAGCACAACCCGTACGGCACAGGCTGGGGCAACATGCACTGGGGCCATGCGGTCAGCAAGGATCTAGTGCGGTGGACGGAAGTGGAAGAAGCCCTCTATCCTGATGCGTTGGGACCGATGTTCAGCGGCAGCGCGGTGGTCGACCACGCTAACACCAGCGGCTTCGGCAAGGAGGGCAAGGCCCCGTTGGTGCTGATCTACACAGCTGCTGGCAACCCTGCCACACAGTGTATCGCCTACAGTCTCGACGGGCGCACCTTTACCAAGTACAAAGGCAATCCCGTGGTCAAAAACATCACGGGGGGAAACCGTGATCCGAAGGTGTTCTGGCATGCACCGACTCAACGCTGGGTCATGGCGCTTTACGTGGAACGGACCGGGAAAATGCACACCGTGCAGTTCTTGTCCTCGCAGAACCTGCGCGAGTGGACGGAGCTTTCGGCGGTGCCGGGTGACAAGGACGGAGGCCATTACCTCTACGAGTGCCCGGATTTCTTTGAGCTGCCGGTGACGGGCCGTGCGGAGAAACGCTGGATTCTTTCCGCTGCGGACGGACACTATGCGGTGGGCGCATTTGACGGTACGACGTTCAAGCCTGAGGCCGAGCGGTTGCGTGGGCACTGGGGTAAGGCTTATTACGCGGCGCAGACTTTCAGCGACTTTCCGGACGGGCGGCGCGTGCAGATCGGGTGGCTACAGGCTCCCTCGCCGGGAATGCCGTTTAACCAGGGCATGACGTTGCCGCAGGAATTGCGGTTAGCGGTGACGCCAGAGGGCGTGCGTCTGACTCACCGCCCGGTGAAAGAATTGAATACCCTGCGCAAGCGGACTCAGGCGTTTGGGCCTGTTGACTTAGCTGTGGAAACTGCGAATCCGCTGGCGGCGTTCGAAGCTGAATTGGTCGAGCTGCGCGTGGCCTGCGAGGTGTCGGCTGACGCAGTCGTGTGCTTCGATCTGCGCGGCGTGCCGATACGGTATGACGCGGCCAAACAGGAACTGGCCATCGCCAAGCACACCACGCCGTGGCCTGTTAAGGATGGAAAGCTGGGGTTGATCGTTTATGTGGATCGCACCTGCATCGAAGTTTTTTCGCAGGATGGCCTGCTCTACGCACCGGTTGCGGCAATCCCGCAGGCGGACGCACGGGAGGTCACGTTGACAGTTGAAAAGGGTCGAGCCCGTGCTTTGCAGGGCGAGGTACACGCGTTGCAGTCGTGCTGGGAGAAATAGGAAGGAAAAGGGGATACAATGAGCAAAAAAGTGCTGATGTGTGCGGTGATTGCGGCGTTGGGCGGATTTTTGTTCGGGTTCGACACGGTCGTCATCTCGGGCGCTGAAAAAACGATTCAGAGGCTTTGGGGATTGAGCCCAGCCGTGCATGGGCTGGCAATGGGCGCAGCGCTCTGGGGTACGGTGCTCGGTTCGCTCGTGGGGAGTTGGCCCACGGACCGGTTCGGACGAAGGAAGACTCTGCTTTGCATCGGCGCGTTGTTCCTTGTCGGTTCGATGTGGTCAGCATTGGCCAACGAGGTCTATTCGTTTATGACGGCGCGTTTTCTTGGCGGCATCGCGATCGGAATCTCCACCGTGGCTGCCCCGCTGTACATTTCCGAAATCGCGCCGCCTGAGCACCGCGGGCGCCTTGCGGGCATGTTCCAGTTCAACATCGTCTTTGGCATCCTTGTCGCTTTTCTTTCGAATTACCTGCTATCCCGCATGGGGGATCATGCGTGGCGCTGGATGCTCGGCGTCATGGCTGTGCCCTCGGTCATCTACACGCTCGCTTGCCTCGGAATTCCCGAGAGCCCGCGCTGGCTAATCGGGCGTAAGGGAGACCGCGCCGCCGCCATCCGTGTGCTCAGCCTCATTCAGCCCAAAGCCTCCGCGATTGAGATTGCGGCGAAGGCCGACGAAATCGCAGCCGTCTCGAACGATCAGGCGAGTGCCGGGCATTTTTGGAGCATGCAGCTGAAGACGCCGATCCTGTTGGCCTTCTTCATCGCCTTTTTCAACCAGCTCTCCGGCATCAACGCGATCCTCTATTTCGCCCCGCGGGTTTTCGAGCTGGCCGGTA
>JBBRJN010000417.1:0-3096 GCA_038219365.1 Kiritimatiellia bacterium
GGCTTCAAACGAGAGCAGAACCGCGCAGGTGTAGTCGAACCCCAAAAGATATTCGGGGAGATTCCTGTACACAGGCTTGAAAACCAACTCATTCATGCCCGCGACTTCATAGGAGGGCAGGACCACGCCCTGTTCGCGGGCAAGTTCGATCAGCGTCGACACCCGTAAGGATCCGTCAAGGTGAGCGTGCAGGTCACTCTTCGGCAACGCCTGGATCAACTCTCTAGCAATCATCGCGTCCTTCCTCCCTGATTCACGACGAAGCGGGAACCAGCTCCGGTCGCCACTGATTTAAGAAGCAGACCGAGTAGCCTCTGAAAAACAGAGCGATCGGCAAGAGCATCACGGACCCGAAATAAGGAATAATCATGGGGATAAACCCGATGCAGCAGGTCAAGACACCGAACATCACAAGGGCAACCGCAGCCGCAACACCGCACACCAGCCCATTGATCAGGTAGCCGAGCATCGCACCTGGATA
The DNA here is from genome assembly GCA_038219365.1 of Kiritimatiellia bacterium. Classification (GTDB taxonomy): domain Bacteria; phylum Verrucomicrobiota; class Kiritimatiellia; order RFP12; family UBA1067; genus JAHFSX01. The sequence continues at coordinate 482 of JBBRJN010000417.1, forward strand.
TTGGTTACAGAGCGCGAAAACAACCAGCCAAGCGCGCGACGCGGTCACCCCGTGCCAGTACATCACCGGCACGACGAACGCCTTGGCCAGATGCGACACCAACTGAACCGCAGCGCCCAGCAGCAGGGCCGACGTCGCGCAGGCCACGGTCGGTGTCAGTAACTCCCCACTCCACGTCTTCCCGGCCGCCATATAAGGCTTGAGGATGTGACTGTACGCAAAAAACGCATCCGTCGCAAAAAACAGCAGCGCGGTCAGGAAGAAATAAAAGCGCCAAACAAACAGCTGATGGCCAGACGCCTGCGAAGATTGCCAGCACTGCCGGATCGGTGTATCGGGCCGATACCACCGATGCAGAAACATGAAGTCCCCCCGCGAACGCACGTTGCACAGCCAAAGCGCAAACAACAGGCTCAGAAGCATAAGACCCGCGATCAACACCACCGAGCCCGGATGGAACGCTGCGTTTGAAAGCTTATCCAGCATGCCGTCCACCTGCTGTTTCATGGCTCCGGGATTCCCGCCCTCGGTGAAATTGTTGAAATTCCCCGACTGTGTGCCGAGGTAGGCCAGCCAGGCACAAAAGCCCATGCTGAACCAGCGCGTCATATCGAACGGCCTGAAGAGCATCGTCACCGTGCGCGAAAAGGCTTGAGAGGCCGCCGCAAGGCACGACGGCCTCGTCCCTGTAACACCCACCAGAGGGACATCCTTCCTTGAAGTCATCTCTTCCTGCGGCATCGCTGGCACACCTGCGGCCGGCGCAAACAACTCACGCACCTGCCCTGCATTTCGCCATTCAGGGCCAAAGTCCGGCTGCCACACGAGGTCCAACTCCTTGAGCGCACCGGTGTTCGCCAGCCCGTTAAGATCCTCAAAAGAGACCGTGCCGTGCCGCACGCCAGCGACCGCGTAGTACCATTTTTTTTCCATGCGCCTGCCCCCCCCGTCTCAGCTAATGATAAGCGACCCCGTCAGCTCCTTAACCGACCGCATCCCGTGCCGCCGCAAGTACGCCGCGATCCCGTCCGCCACAAGCAGCGGGGTTGAAGGATCAATGAAATTGGCCGTTCCGACCGCTACCGCCGTTGCCCCTGCAATCATAAACTCAATCGCCTGCTCAGGTCCCATAATCCCTCCCATCGCCAGGATCGGAACCGTGGCCACCTGTGCGGCCTCCCACACCAGCTTCACGGCCACTGGATGGATGGCCGGTCCCGAAAGCCCCCCGACCTTGTTCGCCAACACGGGACGCCGCTTTTCAATATCGATCACCATGGCCGGCAGGGTGTTGATGAGCGAGAGCGCATCCGCTCCCGCCTCCTGGGCCGCCCGCACGAAAACTTTGATATCCGGCACATTCGGCGCCAGCTTAGGCAGGAGGGGCAGCCGCGTCACACGCCGCACCGCCGCCACCAGCGAGGCCACCGTGCGCGGGTCCGTGCCGAACGCATGGCCGCCCTCTTTCACGTTCGGGCAGGAGATGTTCAGCTCCAGGCCAGCCACGCCCTCAACCTCGCTGAGGCGTTGCGCGACCTCCGCATACTCCGCTTCGCTGGTACCCCAGATATTGACGATCACCGGTACGCCCGTCGTACGCAAAAAAGGCATGTACTCCCGCACGAACCCGTCCACGCCCGGCCCTTGCAGCCCGATCGCGTTGACCATGCCGCCCGTGACCTCCACATGCCGCGGCAACGCGTTGCCCGCCCACGCCTGCAACCGGATGCCTTTAACCGTAATCGCGCCCAGCTTTGTCACGTCGACCAGCTCCGCATACTCTTTACCGTATCCGAAGGTCCCTGATGCCACGGCAACCGGATTCCGCATCCGGATGCCGCCCAAATCCACACTCAAATCCACATCTTGCATACGCTACCCGCTTTCCTGCCCCGTCACCAAATAATCTCACGCGCCTCGAAAATCGGCCCGTCGTGGCAGACCCGCCCGATCCATGTGCTTCCATCCGCTCGCCTCAGGTTCTGCACGCAGGCCAGGCACGCGCCCACGCCGCACACCATGTGCTTGTCGAGCGACAGCCACCCGCGGCAGTCAGCGGAAAGCGCCCGTTCACTCACGGCCCGCAACATACCATCCGGCCCGCACGCATACAGCTCCGGGGCCTGCCCCTTGGCCTTAAGCTCCGCCAGCACCCGGTCCAACGGCGCGGTAACCAAACCGGCCTCGCCCCTCGAACCGTCTTGCGTCGCCACATAAACCTGCCAGCCCATCTGCTCGAACGCCTCGCACACCAACACGTCGTCCGCCGTGCGTCCGCCGACCACCAAAATACCTTTTTGCTTCAGGCGGCTCGCCAAAAAAAAGAGCGGTGCCACACCGTAGCCCCCCGCCACGAGCACGGGGAGCCCCTTCGGCTCCAGCGGAAACCCGTTGCCCAGCGGCCCGATGACTTGCACCTCATCACCCGCATGCAAGCGGCTCAGCTCCTCCGTGCCGCGGCCGACCGTCTTATACAAAATTTTCAAAACACCGCTCTGTGCCCCGAAAATGCTGAACGGCCGCCGCAGCGATACGCGCTCCAGCCCTGGCACGCGCACATGCACGAACTGGCCGGGCCGCGCCGCGTCGGCCAGCTCTCCTGCCCTCAACTCCAA
>JBBRJN010000418.1:0-3078 GCA_038219365.1 Kiritimatiellia bacterium
CCTTGGAGGATTTGACCCAAGCCGCCGACCTTCTGCGCCCGATCCACGACGCCACCGGCGGGATTGACGGCTGGGTCTCGTTGGAGGTTTCGCCCTTGCTGGCGGACGACACGGCCGCCACCATCAAGGCCGCCGCAGAACTTTATGGGCGCGCACAACGGCCCAATCTCTTCATCAAGATCCCAGGCACTCGCGAGGGCATTCCCGCGATCGAGGAGACCCTCTTCGCGGGCGTGCCGGTGAATGTCACGCTGCTGTTTTCGCGTGAGCAGTACCTTGCCGCGGCCGAGGCGTATCTGCGCGGCATCGAACGCCGGATCGCCGCTGGTCTCGACCCGAGGGTCGGCTCCGTGGCATCACTCTTTGTTAGCCGCTGGGACGTGGCGGTGGCTGACACCGCGCCCACGCAAATTCGCAATCGCCTTGGGATTGCGATTGCCGAGCGCACCTACGCCGCTTATCGCGAGCTTCTGACCTCATCCCGCTGGAGGAAACTCGCCGAAGGCGGCGCACGGCCACAACGTCTGCTATGGGCCAGCACCGGCACCAAAGACCCTGCGGCTCCCGACACCCTCTACATCGAAGCCCTTGCGGCACCGGACACCGTCAACACGGTGCCTGAGAAGACCTTGCTTGCCTTCGCCGATCATGGCAAAGTGAACGGCGAATTGTCGTCCGATGGGCTCGGTGCTGAAGCGCTGCTCGCCGAATTCGCCAGGACCGGGGGGAGTGATGCGGCGCTCGCCGCCGACCTTCAGCGCGAAGGCACCACCTCGTTCGCCAAGTCCTGGGACGACCTGATGGAGTGCATCGCATCGAAGAGCGCTGGGCTCACGAAAGCTCGGATGAACCCACCCTTAAACATGACCCCCTAACCAACGCGCGCATCCGGCATTCCCGCCGGTTCAAGCAAAGGTAACTGAATGAAAATAAGTCCCTTTGCAGGCAAACCAGCGGAGCCAAGGATGCTGGTTAACACGCCCAAACTTGTCACGGCCTATTATACGGAGACGCCAGACCCTTCACTCCTGGAACAACGGGTTGACTTCGGCACATCAGGCCATCGGGGTTCCGCTTTCCAGAAGTCCTTCAATGAATGGCATATCCTCGCCATCAGTCAGGCCATCTGCCTATACCGCAAGCACCGCGGCATTGATGGCCCGCTGTTTCTGGGCATTGACACCCACGCGCTTTCCGTGCCCGCGCTGGCCAGCGCACTGGAGGTGCTGGCCGCCAATGAAGTGAAAGTGATGCTTGCCGAAGGCGATGAATACGCCCCCACGCCTGCCATTTCCCAGGCGATTCTCACCTACAATCGCGGTCGTAAGGCCGGGCTCGCCGATGGCATTGTCATCACCCCCTCACACAATCCACCGCACGATGGCGGCTTCTATCGATCGCCGTTTTCTACCTTTTTCAACACCGTCCGAAGTGGCGCAAGGACGCGGCCATCGGAAAAACGCTGGTCAGCGGTCAGATGATTGACCGCGTCGCCGCGAAGCTCGGCAGAAAGCTCTACGAGGTACCGGTCGGTTTCAAGTGGTTCGTGAATGGCTTGTTCGACGGTTCGCTGGGCTTCGGTGTGAGGAAGGACTAGTAGAAAGCCCTGAAAATCAGCCTCGAGCATCCCACAAACAGTGTAACGTGCGTACCAGTGTAGAGGCGGCCTCACCTTTGTCGATAAGGTCAACTGCGCCGGCTTTCAACATCCTGGCCCTGATCCCGTGCTCGCCACAAGACGAGAATCCGACCACCAAGGTGTCCGGCCGATCCTTCATGATCAGGAACGTGGCCTCGATGCCATCCATGAGGGGCATGTTGATGTCCATGATGATGATGTCGGGCTGCAACTCTTGTGCGAGTGTCACAGCGTCTTGCCCGTTGACCGCTTCCCCGACCACCTCCAGTCCGACTTCTTGCGAGAGCATTCGAACCAAGCCATAACGCATAAACATGCTGTCGTCGGCAATCATAACACGTGCCCGATCCTTCACGGGTATCGGAGGGGCCGTTTCCATGGCAAATTGGCCAACCGCATCCCACTTTTGAGCTGCTTTTAATGAGCATGCTGTGTATGGTTTCATACCTTCACCTTTCACGTCTCTCCACAAAATGATGCGGCCAGCAGACCGCACATGAAAGTCACCATGGCAGCAATCAGCACATTGCCAATATGCTCGCGTTGGTTATCAGTCATTTTCGTTCCCGCCGTTTTCAGTTTTGAGGTTACCTGGATCACACTTAACTTAAAAATATACAAAGGTATAAATTCCATTTGTATAGATGTAATAATATCGCGTGGATGAGCTTCAGTCGATAGGGTGAAACCCTGCCTACCGGATATTGCCCAAAGAAAGAGACCTCCGAGGCCCCGGCTTTGTCCAGCGGGACTCGCTTGCCCGCGATCGCCTGCGCAAGGGACTGCTCGACCGGCGAAACGGCTTCGTGCTACTTGGCGAATTTCAGACTCCCTGATCTCAGCGAAAGGGAAAAACAGCGAGCCCGGTTAGTATACCGGCCTCAGCCAGCTTGGCTGCCGTGGGTCGCCTGTTGATCGGGCTTTCAGCGCATCCCGTATTTTGCTACGTTACTGACCATCTGGAACGGTGTGAGAATCAACGTGTTTTTTTGAGGGGTGTTCCATCGGCGATTTGCTGTGGCGCCTGTTATTTTTGATCCTCAACAAAGTGAAGTGTAAGCACAAAGGTCAGCACGCGGCTGCACGGAAGGAATAAGGAAAATGTTAACAAGAAAAACATCCATGGTGGGAGTGCTGCTGTCTTTTTCAGTCGCGGCTCTGTCCCTTACCTGCTCGGCTGAACCTCGAAACCAAAACCATCCCCCAGCGCCTGCCGAGAGCAGAGAAATCAAAGCCTACGACCTTGATTTCAACTGGGGGCCGGGCGGGCCGAACGGGTTTCCGAAGCCCGGAATGTGGGCCGACGCTGACCCGGCCAAGCATGTGGCCTGGTACAAGGCGATGGGTGCCAATGTGATCCAGACCTTCTGCGTCTCTTGCAACGGCTACGCTTGGTACAAGAACGGTATCGTCCCGGAACAGCCCGGGCTCAAACACGA